>NZ_JBHVWF010000012.1:0-97028 GCF_042882365.1 Streptomyces sp. NPDC058221
CTCCGGTGCGGTGCAGTCCTAGACAGCTCCACCACACCGGAGGTCTTCGCCTTTGATCAAGACCCTGGTGTCAACAACGCTCGTGATTAATACAGTTGTGGTATCTCATGACCTTGGTGCCTCGAAGTCCTCGATAGTGAGTTGTTGGGGGAAGGTATCGAGCGGCTCCGGCGGCTGGTCGAAGGTGACGCGGTAGTCGCTGCCTGCGGTCCGGCTGATCGGTGGTCGGCCGATGGCCGCGTGCGGACGGTCGTGGTTGTAGTAGTTGAGGAAGTCGGCGAGCGCCGTCCTTCGCTCCTGCTCCGAGGTGTAGTCGCGGACGTAGGCCTACTCCCTTGCCAGGGTGCCGTTGAAGCGCTCGACCTTCCCATTCGTGCGCGGCGTGTAGGGCCTGGTGCGCTTGTGGTTCGTCCCGGTCGCGGCGAGTGCATCGGCCCATGTGGCGGAGCGGTAGCAAGCGCCGTTGTCCGTGAGCACTCGTCGGATCGGCGCGATGTCGTGCGCGGCGAAGAACGCAACTGCCCGGTGCCAGAAGCCGGCCGCGGTGACCGCGCGCTCGTCCTCCAGGGCTTCGGTGTAGGCAAGGCGCGAATGGTCGTCGAGGGCGGAATGCAGGTAGGTGTAGCCGACGCGGCCTGTGTCGGGGCCGGTGCGCTTGGCGGCGCGGGCGGCGTCGGTGCCCAGGCCGTGCATGCGCCAGCCGCCGCCAGCGGGGATGCGGCCGAGCTTCTTGACGTCGACGTGGACCATGTCGCCGACGTGTTCGTGCTCGTAGCGGATGACCTCGCGCAACTGCTCGCCGGTCGGCATATCCAGATCTCGCAGGCGGTTCAGGCCCCGGCGCACCAGGACGCGGTGCACGGTGGCCGGCGCGATGATGATGCCGTGCAGGCGCTTGAGGTCGGCGGCAAGGCGGGCGGGGCCGTGCTTGGTCTGCCGCCGTAGCGCCTCCACCAGGTCCGCGATGTCCTCCGCGGTGCGGGCCGGGCTCCTGGCAGACCGGGAGGAGCGATCGAGCAACCCGTTCTCGCCGTGCGTGCGCCAGCGGGCGTACCACTTGGCCAGACAGCGCCGCGAGATCCCGGCTTCTGCCGCAACGTGTGCGATCGGACGCCCGGCATCCACGCGCTCACAGGGCCGACGACGCCCTTCCGGCGTCAGCGGGGCGTTGGGGTGCCCCGCCATATCAGCCCATCGAGGTCCCTATCCTGGGTGCCATCAGAGCGCCTCAGCCGCCCAGCCATTGTTCACCGCTGCCTGACGCGACGGCCGCACTCGTTTCCTCATGGGATGACCGATGTCGCGCCAGACTCTCCGGTTCAGGCGCGCAGGTCGGTGGTGAACCAGCCGGTGGTGAGATCGATGGTCTTTTGCAGGTGGTCGGTGAAGAGTTCGAAGTGCGTCTGCGGGATCTCGACGATGTCGAGGTGGGCGATGGGGCTGACCGCCTGGCGGGCGGCGGCTGCCGGGGTGATGGCGTCGTCGGTGGCAAGGACCGCGTGGACCGGCGTGGCGATGGCCGAAACGTTCTCCGCAGGGTGGTAGTTCGCCAGGTTCCACAGGGAGGCCAGAGTGACCTCATTGCGGTACCTGGGGGCGTCGGCGGTCATCTGCTCCATCCACCCCCACGCGCCGTCGGTCGTCATCGCGGCGGCGTCGCCGGGCTTGCCGACGCTGGCGATCATCTGCGGTTGTTCACCGGCGGCCATGCGCCTCGCGGCGTCCTCGACCGCCTCCATCAGTCCGGCGGGCTGCGCTGCGACGTCGAGACCCGTGAAGGGGATGAGGACGACGGTGGAGCGCACCCGAGTGTCGGCGGAAGCCAGCGCCAGGGCGTGGCCGCCGGACATGCTGGTGCCGAAGACGCCCAGGCGGGTCGCATCGATGTCGTCGCGGGCGGCGAGGTAGTCCAGCGCGTGACGGTAACCGCGCTGCTGGGCATCGAGGTCCATATGCTGGCGCGGTTCGCCGCCGCTGCCACCGAAGTTCGCGTAGTCGAAAGACAAGACGGCGATGCCTGCCTTGTTCAGGGCGGCGGCGTAGGCGGGCATGAGCATCTCCTTGACGCCGCCGAAACCGGGTGCCATCACCACCGCAGGAACGGGGCCGGCTGCGCCGTCGGGCAAGTAGAGGTCGCCTGCCAGGCGGATGCCGTCGGAGGGGAAGGTCACCGTGGTGGTCGTCATCGCATACTCCCGTGCGTGTCGGAGGGGGCTCAACGGTCGTCAGATCCTGTCCGGAGTTTTCAGGGGGCGCCGTTGAACTCCTGGTGGAGGTCGGGGAGGAAGGAGGCGAGGTGATTCATCTCTGAGGCACAGTGAACGGCCATGTCGTACCCGACGTTGGGTCCCATCGCCTTGGAGATGACACGGGGCAGCACGGTATCGCCGATTTTGCGGGACGCTTTGCCGGTCAGGAGCGGGGTGCCCCGGCCGGTCACGGAATGCGCCGGCAGGTCGAGCATCTGGGAGTCGTTCAGGAAGAAGCGGCTGCGCATCTCGCAGCCGTGGTCGGTGGGGCGGATCTGGTGGATGAGCCAGCCCATGGCCACGGGGTACTGGCTGAGGCCGACACGGGCGCAGATGACGGTGTTGCCCGGAGCGGGTTCGTCGAATCCGAGCCGGGTGGGATCAATGAAGCGGATGGCCAGGCGCTGCATGGTGCCGCCCACGTACTCGTCGGCGTAGGAGACGTTGCCGACGTAGCGCTGGCGGTCGGTGAGTGTGCGGTCGGCGCTGCGGTTCTCGCCGACGGCCGTGAACTGGTGGGCATCGGGGTGCCAGAGCTTGTAGCGGGCGCTCTCGCAGGAGTGCCAGCCGAACCACCAGTCCCACATCTCGGCGGTCACGTTGGGCATGTCGGTCAGGACGTTGATCATCCAGCCGCCGGGGGCACGGGTGTATCCGGTTTCCATCTTGTGGTGACCGGCACGCGACATGATCCGGGCGGCGTCTTCGACGCCGTAGGCGTACTCGGTCGGGGCCATGCCCGCGATCAGCACCTCGCGGACGTGGTCCTGGAACGGCAGGCAGTCGGTGCGGAAGTACTTGGCGTAGGGCTTGGCCGTGTCGTCCTGCCGGTAGCCGAGGTAACGCGGCTCTGCCTGGTAGCTCCCGGGCACGGGAGCCCGGTCGGTGGGGGTGGGGGCGTACTGGATCATGCCGATTCCTTTCGGGGCGAGGTGGGCGCCGGCGTCGACGAGGCGGTACCCCTGGGAAAGCGAAGAGGAGCTCCGCGGCGGCTGCCGCTGTAGCGGCCGGGCTCAGTCGGCGGATGCCGCAGTCCGGGGCGGATCACCTAGCCGCCATGGACACGAGTTGAGCATTTTTGCTCAAGCTGTGCAAGTCATCGTGCTCAATGTGTGCAAAAATGGGGTGTGGCAACGCGCGAAACGCAGAACTCGGAGTCGGCACCCGGCCCCGGTCGGTCCCTTCGGGCCCGCAGTCGGAACCGGATGCTGATACTCACCGCTGCGCAGAACGTGCTGGCCAGCAATCCAGACGCGTCCATGGACGACATCGCGGAAGCGGCGAACATGGTCCGCCGGACCGTGTACGGCCACTTCCCCACACGCCAGGACCTCATCGCCGCAGTGGTCGAAGTCGGAGCCCAGGAGCTCATCGAGCACGTCGGCGACATCGACGTACGCGCCGAGGACGCGGTGATGGAAATGGCGCGACTGGTCCTTCGGACCTGGGGGACGGCCAAGCGATTCGGCCCAGTCATCGACATAGCCCGCCGAAACGCGGTCGACGCAATGTACGCGGCCATGGAACCGTTCAACATGGTGGTCGCCGACTTGATCCGCCACGGCCAGACCCAAGGCTCCTTCCAGTCCTCCGTGGACGCCGACGTGCTCGCGCACCTGCTCCACGCCTGCGCCATGACGTTCCTCGCCGCCCAGCAGCGAGGAACGTGGGCCGGCGACGAGACCGACGTCGCCTACAGCCAACTCCTCAGCCTCGGTGCCCCGGCAGCCCTGGCCCGCGCCGCCGTTGACCAGGCCGCCGCATCACACGCCGCTCAGGCATCGGACGAAGCATCGGCTCCCTGCCACGTCCGGCCGTCGACCAACGCCGCAGCGTCACATTGATCGCCTCGTCCGCCACGATGTGGCATACGCCGAGCTCGTCCGCTACGGCCCGACTCCCGATCGACTGGGCCGCCCCGCTCAAACGGGTGACCCGCGCCCAGCACATCGGAATCCACCGGGGCGCCTGACCCTGCGGCACCAATCACACCGCCAACTGGCCGGCAACAGCCGACCGTCCGCCGCCCGGCGGCGGCCCCGACCAATTCGCCGTCGTCGGTGACGGCAACGAATGAGAACAACAGTCTCCGCGGAGCGACACCAATCTCATGAGATGGCACAGCTAGTCCGGCCAAAACTGACGACTGGCCAGGGGGCAACTGCGCTGGCACTTGGTCCAGGTCCGCTGTCACCGGAGACGGACCGGCGTGCTCGGTGCGCCCGCCGCCGTCGCTGGGCTTAGCCTCGGCGCATGAATGTGGATCCGGTGATACCGACCAGCGGGGAAGTAGCTGCGGCAGCGTACGTGCAGGTGTGGGCCGAGGCCGTGATGCGTCAGGCGGCACGGGCGCGCGCGGCACGGAAGCGGAACGCGACCGATGGGCTCATGTGGGAACGCAACGATGGCCCCGGGCCTCACGACCCTCGACCTCGCAGCCAACCAGCGAGCGATGTGGGCCGAGGACCACACGCTGGTGTGGGCCGCCTATCAGCTGGAGCAGTGGCAGGCGCGCCTGGCCAAAGAGCGCGGCAAGCCGGCACCGCAGAGGAGCGAGGTACTCAGGCTGGCGCGGAACTCCTTGGAACACCTCGTCGAGGCTCGCCCTGAGGAGGACACCGCGTCTCCGCAACCTGACCTCACCAACAAGCAGTTGAAGGGAACGGCGCTCACTTCGTTTCCAGGGCAGACGATGTCTCTGCTCGGCCGGCCCGCCGAAGAGATGGTGGACTCGGAGACGCTGGACCGGGAAGCACTGCGCCTCGTGGGGGCAGTTGAGACCGAGCTCGGTGAACAGGCGCTGGATTGGTACACCGAGCTTGAGCGGGATCGCTGACCCGGGGCGGGCAGGCTGCCCGCCCCGGCCCTCTGCCGTTGCGGCCGAAGCCAGCCTTCCAGCTCGCTGAGCCGCTGACGCCGCCCGTCGATAGTCTGCTCGGCCAGCCCAATTGCCGAGCGCGGCAGTGAACCTCCTGCCGCAATGGCTGAAGTGGGTTCCACGCTGTCCAGTGCCTGCCAGCTCAAGGGGCGCTCGGGGTCGGGGAAGTCGAACACCGCGCACGGGGGCGGGCGCAGGAGTTTGTTCTCGTCGCCGCCGTCGCAGCCCTTGCGGCAGGCGGCGCAGTCCGGGCACCACTGGGCCGGGCGCCTCCACGGGTGCGGCAGGCCCCGGGTGTCACCGCGGGCGAGGCGGCCTCGACATTTCTGGCAGCGCGGTGCGCAGCCCTTCGCCACCTGAACTCCACCACATCGCGTGGCCCTGTGTGGATAGGCGCTGCTCACCTAACGGCAGTCCCTGTAGCGGTTCTTGGTGTGATCCGATCGATGCGAAAGGGGTGCGCAATCGCATCCTCCCTCCGTACAACCCGATCCGGGCGTGATGGGCGTCACCTTAATGATGTCTGACTTGTCTCCTTCGGGACGAGGTGCCCCCCTGGCCAGCATGTGTAGCCCGCACATAAGTTCTCGTCAGAATAGTGAGAATTTCATGAGTAGAACGTGGGAGAAATGCGAAGACTTGGGCGGGGACCTTCGGGGCGGCGTTGCTGGGGCGTGATCGTTAGCGTGGCTCTTGCTGCGGGCGCGCTGCCGACGCTCGCCCTGGCCGGTGCAGTGCCCGCGGAAGCGGCGGCCTCGGCAGGCGCTGGAACGACGGAGCCGGCGACCTCCGAGACGCAGGCGCTGGCGAAGGCGAAGAAGTCGGGAGAGCCGGTAGAGGTGCTATCTCAGCGGGGGGAGAGCAGCGAGGTCTTCGCTACCCCGCAGGGCGACCTGGAGGCCCGTGAGTATCTGCGCCCGGTGTGGACGCGGCGGGGCGGCGGGTGGAAGCAGATCAACACGGATCTGGCAGTGACCGGGGATGGGGCGGTTGCGCCTAAGGCCACCGCAGTGGGCCTTCAGTTCTCAGGGGGCGGCGACAAGGCGCCGCTGGTGCAGTTGCAGCGCGCGGGCCGCACACTGAGCCTGTCGTGGCCCACGAGGCTCCCGCCCCCGCAGGTCAGCGGCGACACGGCCACCTACCGCGACGTACTGCCAGGTGTGGACCTGCGCATGGGTGCTCAGGAGGACGGCTTCACTCAGCTCCTGGTTGTGAAGACGGCCGAGGCCGCGGCCGGTAAGGAGCTTGAGGAGCTGCGTCTGAAGCTTGAGGTGGAGGGCCTGGATGTCAATGAGACTGCGGACGGCGGCCTGAAGGCCACTGATGCGGGTGCCAAGGGCACTGTGTTCGAGGCTCCGAAGCCGATGATGTGGGACTCCAGCACCGGCACTGCGGACGGCACCGCGCCCGCGCCGACCGGGTCGGCCCGCACGACGGCAGCAGACGCCGGCGATGCAGAACCCGGCGCTGGCGAGTCCGCCAAACTGGCCGCGGTTGATGTGAGTGTGCCCGAGAGTGGGGATGAACTTGTCCTGACCCCGGATGAGGACGTCCTCAAAGGCAAAGACACCCAGTTCCCAGTGTTCATCGACCCGCAGTGGTACTCGCCGCGCGCCTCGGCGTGGACGATGGCGTCGAAGTACTGGGCGTCGTCCCCGCAGTGGAAGTTCAACGGCGACCACGATTCGGGCATGGGCTACTGCAACTGGTCGTACTGCCAGCCGAACGACACTAAGCGGCTCTTCTACCGCATTCCGGTGTCGAAGTTCTCGGGCAAGTCGGTTCTTTCGGCAGAGTTCGTGGTGCGCAATACCTGGTCGGCCTCGTGTAGTAAACGTGAGGTGGAGCTGTGGCAGACCAAGGACATCTCGGACAAGACGACCTGGAACTCGCAGAATGCCTCCGGTTTTTGGGCGAAAAAGCTGACGTCGGGTTCGTTCGCGTACGGATACTCCGGCTGCGGTGCGCAGGACGCCGAGTTCAGTGTGAAGTCAGCCGTGCAGGCAGCTGCTAATGCCAAGAGCGCGACGATGACGTTCGGGCTGCGAGCCGGCAGCGAGTCGGACGCCTACGGGTGGAAGCGATTCTCCGATAAGGCATATCTGCGAGTTAAGTACAATCGTCCGCCGGCGCAGCTGAAGTCGTCGCAGCTGACCATGGAGTATGGCGGCACCTGCAAACCGTCCTCGAAGACGGCGCGTGTGCGCACCCTGGGCAAGATCTACGCGAACAACGTTGCCGACCCTGACAAAGACAGCGTGTCGGTCCAGTTCCAGGCCAAGTGGGACAACGGCTCCTGGAGCCCCGCCAAGACGTCCGCGAAGAAGTCGGGTTCCGACTTCGCGATCTCCTTGCCGACCTCGATCCCGAAGAACAAGACGGTGAACTGGTACGCACGCGTCTATGACGGTGCCCAGTACTCGCCGTGGTCGTACGCCGGTGACCCACAGGCGTGCTACTTCATCTACGACACCGCCGTGCCGAAGGCTCCGTCGGTCGGCTCGGGTGACTATCCGGCCTCGGACCCGGCCGACCCCGATGACCCCTGGTACGACGGAGTGGGCCGCTACGGGTCGTTCGAGATCAACGGCGCCGAGTCGGATGTGACAACGTACTGGTACGGCGTCAACGGCGACCCCACCTCGGGGAACAAGATCACGACGACGGGCGGTGCCGCGAGGAGCGCCAAGGTACTCCCTGCCAAGCCGGGCCTCAACTTCTTCACGGCGCAGGCGTTCGACTCTGCCGGGAACGGTAGCGAGATCCGCACGTATCAGTACCGGGTGAAGGCAGGCCAGCCCGAACGGGCCACTTGGCAACTGGATGAAGGACCGGACGCGAGCGAGGCCGAGGGGTCCACGCCCGGACGCAGTCTGGCTCTACGCGGGGGCGCCGTTCCGGGTGAGGCCGGCGCGCAGGGCACCGCGGTTCACTTCAACGGCACCGACGCATACGCGTCCACTGATCTGCCGCCGGTGGACACCAGCGCCGGCTTCGCGGTTTCGTCGTGGGTGAAGCTCGACAAGGTGCCGGACGCGACGGCGGACGTGGTGCTCGTGCCCGGCAACAACGCTCCCGGCCTTGAGCTGTACTACTCGACGACGTTGGGATGGTCGTTCAACCAGTACAAGTCCGATGACGCGGCGAGCGGGATCGTACGCGCGACGCAAGGTGACGCCGGGAAGGTGAAGGTCGGCACATGGACGCATCTGGTCGGGTCCTACGACTCGGCCCGTGACGTCATGGAACTGTTCGTCGACGGCAAGCTGGTGGCGTCGACCCCGTACAGCGCGCCTTGGGAGGCGCGTCGCGGTCTGGTGATCGGCGGGAAGAACTTCACGGGTACCGCCTCGGCGTTGCTCCCGGGAACGATCGATGAAGTACAGATGTTTGACAAGCCGCTCGCCCAAGGAGAGGTCGACAATCTCCACGCGTTCAAGAGCGTCGGTGACCCGGGCCGTCCCGCGATCGCAATTTTCAACCTCGACGAGCCCGCTGACGCCACAGAGATCACGGGGCGCGGTGGCGTACTGCCCGCCACGTACAACGGCACGGTGACCACCGGCGTCGAGGGTATCGCCGGCAAGGCCACCCACTTCGACGGCACCAGCGGCTACGCGAAGATCGGCCGGGCCAGCGGGGCACACGTGAACACCTCGCGAGCCTTCACCGTCTCCGCCTGGGCCAAACTCGACAAGGCGCCGTCCCAGGCCGCCATCATCACCGCGCAGGCGGGCACGGACCGGCCCGGATTCGAGCTGTACTACTCGTCCGCCTATAAGCGTTGGGCCGTCAACCAGTACGCCGCCGATACACCTGCCGCTTCCATCATCCGGGCCACGCAGCCCGAGGGAACCACCGCGCAGATCGGTACCTGGACCCACCTCGTCGGAGTTCACGACCCCGTGGCAGACACCCTTACGCTCTACGTCAACGGCCGGCGCGCCGGCTCCACGAAGCTCGCCGGAGCCTTCTACGCCGACCAGTCCATGTACATCGGTGCGGGGAGCTACAGCGGATCCGTCACCAACTTCTTCCCCGGAACCATCGATGACGTCCGGCTGCTGGACCGGTCGGTGTCGGCCGAGGAAGTCCAGCAGATGTACATGCAACGCCCCTCGGTCAAAACGCGGTGGAAGTTCGACACGGCCAGTGGCACCAGCACGGTCACCACACCCAACGAAATCTCCGGCGCACCTGCACTGACCTTGAACGGTGGCGCCAAGCAGGCTGATGGGACCGGCACCATCGACACCGCCGGCGTCATGGGCGGACTACAGCTGGACGGCATCAGCGGCTACGCGTCGACCAGCGACGTCCCGGTCGACACCTCGGGCAGCTTCACCATTACAGCGTGGGCTCAGGCCTCAGCGATACCGGAAGACGCCGTCGCCCTAGCCAGCGCGGAGGGCACCAAGCATTCGGCGTTCACGGTGAGGTTCGTGCCCGATGCCACCGACCCGGAGAATAATCCCGGGCGCTGGCAGTTGGGTGTCGCCGACAGCGACAGTACGCAAGCCGCAGTGGCTCAGGTCGACAACAGCAACTTCTGGGACGCCCGGGAGTGGAGCCATCTCGCGCTGGTCTACGACGGCTTCGCCAGGCAGGCCCGCCTCTATGTCAACGGCAGCCTGGAGGAAGTCGCCTGCACTGATGCCGATGGTGACGGTGATGCCGACAACACCACCTGCCAGGACGCGGTTCCCTGGGCGGAGAACGCGCTCGCCTTCAAGGCGACGTCCCTCCAGTTCGGCCGTGAAGGCACCGGATCCGGCGCCGGACAGTACTTCCCCGGCGTGGTCGACGACGCGTGGGTATTCCAGAGCCCGCTGAGCGACGACCAAGTTTACAAGCTGGCGACCAGTTTCTACGACGTACCCACCGTGGTGCCCGGTAGCTGACCGTTCTGCCCGGCGGGGCGTCTGGCCATCAGCCCTGACGCCCCGCCTTCTTCTCATTCATCGCGTGCCTCCCAGTGCTGTGACCGCACGCGCCCATTCGATGAAGGATTAATCCAGAGATGTCCCGCATAAGACAGCCACGTCGTGCCCTGGAAAGAGTCAGGCGCACGGTTGCCCTGGCAGCCTCCACGGCCATGCTGGCCACACTGGTCCAGTCAATCGCGTTCGCACCGGCCGCCAACGCGGCAGGTGCGGGGAGGCCAGGCATCAGCGATCCGGACAAGCCGGTTGCCGGGCACGAACTCTCCAAGCTTGAGCCCCGCAAGCTTCAAAAGGGCCCACCCACCCCGCAGGAGACGCCGAAGTCCACCTGGCCCACGCCTGATGACGCCGTCGTCACCCTCGCCGAGGCGGGAGCGACGGCCGGTAGTCCCGTCCAGGCGGGGAGCCTTCCACTGAGGCTGAATACACCGTCGAAACGACAGGCCGAGAGGCCACTCGACGGCAGGATCACCACTCGTGTTCTGTCGCGGAAGGCTGCCACGGAGGCCGGCGTCGACGGGTTGCTGTTCACCCTGCAGCCGCAGTCCGCCGATGGCGCGGGCAGCGTCGGAGCGATCGTCGACTACGAGAAATTCGCCCAGGCCCGCGGCGGCGACTACGGCTCGCGACTGACTCTGGTCGAGCTGCCAACTTGCGCGCTGACAACCCCGTCCAAGGCTCACTGCCGCTCGACCCGTCCCGTCGTCACCACCAACGACACCGAGAAGCAGACCTTGACGGCCAAGTCTGTGGAGGTGACGTCCGGAATCCCGACCGTGCTCGCCGCCGTCGCAGGCGACGGCGCCAAGTCCGGTGACTACAAGGCGAGCCCGCTGTCCCCATCGGCAACTTGGAACACGAGCCTCAACACGGGTGACTTCAACTGGTCCTACGATATAGATGTCCCGAACGTGACTGGAGATCTCACCCCCAAAGTCGCCCTGTCGTACTCATCAGGCACCATCGACGGTCGCACCGGTAACACCAACAATCAGTCCTCCTGGGTCGGCGACGGCTTCGACCTGTCGCCTGGCTTCATAGAGCGGCGCTACAAGCCGTGTGCCGAGGACGGGCAGAAGGCCGACGACGGGGTTAGCAGGCCCGGCGACCTGTGCTGGGGTTACGACAACGCGTTCATCTCCTTCAACGGCAAGGGCGGGGAACTCGTCCCGACCGGCACGGCCGACGTGTACAGGCTCAAGAACGACGATGGCACGCTGATCAATCGACTACGCAGCACCGCACTGGCCAACGGCGACAACGACGGGGAGTACTGGCGCATTACCACCCCGGACGGTACGAAGTACTACTTCGGATTCAATAGGCCCTCCGGATGGACTGCGGACAAAGAGGAGACCAACTCATCCTGGACCGTGCCCGTCTACGGCGACGATGCCGGCGAACCCTGCCACAAGGACACCTTCGCCGAATCCTGGTGCCAGCAGACCTGGCGCTGGAACCTGGACGCCGTCGTCGACGTGCACGGCAACAAGATGAACTACTACTACGGCAAGGAGACCAACTCCTACGGCCGTAACCTCAAGGCCGCCGACGACACCTCGTACACACGCGGTGGCTACCTCAAGCGCATCGAGTACGGCCTGCGAACCAACTACTACGCCAACCCGCTGGCCAAGGTCGAGTTCACCAGTTCCGAGCGCTGCATCCCCGATGCCCACACGGACTGCTCGTCGATCTCCAAGGACTCGGCCTACTGGTACGACACGCCGTGGGACATGAACTGCGAGACAGGAACAGACTGCGACAAGGGTCGGATGTCGCCGACGTTCTGGACCCGCAAGCAGCTGACCGACATCACCACGAAGGTTCTCAAGGGCGATGCCTACAGCACTGTCGACTCCTGGAAACTGACCCATCGCTGGGGCCAGGCAGACATCGACTACCAGTTGCTGCTGGACTCAATCCAGCACACCGGCCACACCGGCCCCGCAACGCAGCCCGACATCACCCTGCCGAAGGTCACCTTCGCCTACACCCAGCTTGCCAACCGGCTCGACAAAACCGGCGACGGCTACGCCCCGTTCATCAAGGCGCGCCTGTCCACTGTCGATGACGAGTACGGCGGCCAGATTGACGTCAACTACTCCGCCCCGGCCTGCAACGCCTCCGCACTGCCAACACCGGAAACCAACGCTACCCGTTGCTTCCCGCAGATGATCTCGGAATCGGTGGACGAGGATCCACGTACTCACTGGTTCAACAAGTACGTAGTCGCCTCCACTACCCAGAGCGACCGCACCGGCGGCGCTCCGGATGCTGTGACCGTCTACGACTACCTCGGAGATGCCGCCTGGCACTACGACGACGATGACGGTCTGACCCGGGAGAGGAGCAAGACCTGGTCCCAATGGCGTGGCTACGGTCACGTTCGCGTCAAGACCGGCGGCCAAGGCGGCAGTGCCGCCATGAAATCCCAGGCCGACTCCTACTTCCTACGTGGCATGGACGGCGACCGCAAGAACAAGGACGGTGGCACCAAGTCCGTGACCGTCGCGCTCGACACCGGCGAAGGCGATGCGATCGCCGACGACCAATCGGGCGCCGGCTTCACCTACAAGACCGCTGCCTACTCCGGTCCCGGTGGCAAAGTCCTGTCAAAAACCGTGAACCAGCCATGGCACCGCGAGACCGCGAAGAAGGTCCGCGACTGGGGCACCGTTACAGCCAATCAGACCGGCACGCTCAACACCTGGAACTGGTCATCGCTGGACGGCGGCGTCGGCACTGAATGGCGCAAGACCTACATCTCCTACAGCCACGACACCCATGGGCGCGTGGTTATGCAGCACGACGCAGGCGATTCCGCCACCGCGGCCGATAACCGGTGCACACGTACCACTTACGCGACCAACACGTCAGCCAACCTCCTCGACAAGGTTTCCCGGGTCGAGACGGTCGCCGCTGCCTGCGTCGGCACCCCGGACCGCAGCAAGGATGTAATCTCCGACATCCGCACCTCCTACGACAACGCCGCCTATGATGCTGCGCCCACCAAGGGCGATGCCACAGCGACGGCAGTACTCCACGAACACGACGGCGTCACCGGCACTTACACCGAGGACGACACCACCTACGACCCCTACGGTCGCCCTCTGGCCATGACCACCACAGCTGCCGACGTCACCGCCAAGGAAGGCGGCGTGCCGACGCGGACCCCCCGCCCCGGCGAGCTGACCAACACCACCGCCTACAGCCCGGCCACAGGCTTCCCCACGACCACCACGACCACCACGCCACCGGCCAGGGGCGGCGACGCGAACTCCGCACAGACCGCGACCACGACCCTGGACCCGCTGCGCGGCCGGCCCACGACCCAGAAGGACACCAACGGCAAGGCCACCGCCTTCACCTACGACGCGCTGGGCCGCAGCGACAAGGTATGGCGTGCCGACCGCAAGACTGGGCAGACACCGTCCTTCGACTTCGACTACTTCATCGACGAGGGCAAGGCCGCCGCAGTTCGCACGCTGACCCTCGACAACAAGGGCGGTCAGATCGCCTCCTACGCTCTGTACGACGGGCTTCTGCGCGAGCGCCAGACCCAGGACGTGGGTCCGGACGGCGGCCGTCTGCTCACCGACAAGTTCTACGACGAGCGCGGTCTACTCGCCAAGACCTTCGGCTCGTACTACACCGAGGGTGCTCCGAAGCGTGATCTGTTCAAGCCCGCCGACGCCCTCGGCATCGAGGCACAGACCCGTACGACCTACGACGGTCTGGGCCGAGAGACGGACTCGAAGCAGATCGCCGGCAACGGCGATGGTGGCGCCGTGCTAGGTGTCACCAGGACCATCTACGGCGGCGACCGCACCACGATCATCCCGCCGGTCGGCGGCACCGCCACCACAACCCTCACCGACGCACGCGGCAACGTCGTCGAGAGCCGCCAACTCCACAGTCGCGACGCAAGCGCCGCCTACGACGCCACCCACTACACCTACACCCCCGCGGGCAAGTCGGCCTCAGTCACCGATCCGGCCGGTAATACCTGGAAGTACCAGTACGACCAGCGAGGCAACCAGATCCTGGCCGACGACCCGGACAAGGGAGAGACCAGGAGCACCTACGACGACCGCAATCAACTCATCACAACCGAGGACGCGCGACACACCGTTCTGTTCCGCACCTACGATCAGCTCGGGAGACAGATCGAACTGCGGGACGAGGACGCGTCCGGTGCGCTGCGCGCGTCATGGCTCTACGACACGGTCACAGGGGCAAAAGGGCAGTTGGCCTCGTCCACCCGCTATATCGGGAAGGACGAGTACACCACCAAGGTCACTCAGTACGACCAGTTGTACCGCCCGACCCGCACCGCAATGACCGTTCCCGCAACCGAGGGCGGCCTGGCTGGCACCTACCAGTCAAGCACCAGCTACGAGACCTCCGGCCTGATCGGTGGTGTCTCCTACTCCGCGGCCGGCTCACTGCCCGGCGGCTCCTACAGCTACGCGTACGACAACGCCACCCTGCGTCCGACGTCCGTCCTCGGCGACGGATTCACGACTGACACCAGCTACTCCCTGACCGGCAGGCCCTTGCAGTACGCCTACAGTTCCACTGCCGAGGGAGCCAAGAAGATCTGGACGACCAACACCTACGAGTGGGGTACCCAGCGCTTGGCCACTTCGCGCGTCGACCGCGAAAACGTCCCCGGGGTCGACCGGCTCAACACCTACAAGTACGACGAGGCCGGCAACGTCACGTCCGTCTCGGACGTCGCGCGCGCCGGCACCGACGCGCAGTGCTTCGCCTACGACTACCTGCGGCGCGTGACAGAAGCGTGGAGCCAGGGCAACACTGCTTGTGTGAGCACCCCGAGCGAAAGCGCTGCCGGCGGAGTGGCTCCGTACTGGAACTCCTACACCTTCGACCAGTCGGGCAACCGCAAGACCGAGACGATTCACGACCTTGGCGCCGACAAGGCCCAGGACACGGAGCGCGTCTATGCCTACCCGGCCGCTGGAAACAGCCGGCCCCACACCCTCACGGATGTCACTCAGACCGGATCAGAAGGTGCGTCCAAGGACACATACAAGTACGACGTCACCGGCAATACCACCGATCGCGCCCTCCGGAGCGGTACCCAGAAACTGACCTGGGACGCGGAGGGCCACCTCGCCAAGGTTACCCAGCCCGTCGAGGGCAAGGCGGACGAAGTCACCGAATACGTCTACGGCACCGACGGCACTCGACTCGTCCAGCGGAGTCCCAAGCAGACCACGCTCTATGTCGGCAACACCGAAATTGTGCTGGCCAAGGGTGCGGCGAAGTCGAAGGCCACTCGCTACATAGACCTCGGCGGGGGCAGCCAAGCCGTTCAGTCTGACGACGGAAAGGTCGCCATCACCGTTGCCGACAGCGTCGGAACCGGTCAACTCGCCATCAACACTAGCGACCTGAGCCTTTCGGAGCGCCGCACGCTTCCCTTCGGAGGTACCCGCGGTACGGATACGGGGAACTGGCCCGGCACCAAGGGCTTCATCGGCGGCGTGGACGACACCGACACGACAGGGCTCACTCATCTCGGAGCCCGTGAATACGACTCCACCACCGGCCGGTTCATCTCCGTCGACCCGATCATGGATTCGGGTGACCCCCAGCAGATGAACGGATACACCTACAGCAACAACAACCCCGCCACGTTCAGCGACCCCACCGGCCAGAAGTTCTGTGCGGATGACTGCAGGCACCAAGACGACTACATCGACTATCAAAGCGGCACCGCCACCTACGTACACGTTGGCACCGGAGATGGCGGCGGGGGGAGCAGCAGCGGCAGTGGCAGCGGGGACTCACGCAAGGACGAGATCGGCAGCCGTGCGGCAGCAGGCTATCGCTCCGGGTTCTCATTCCTGGACACCGAAGCCATCCTCAACCCGAATGCCGCCCAGTTGGTGGCTCTCTGGTTCATGGGTGCGACACCGGCCGCGTATCACTTCGATGACTCCGACAAGATGACACAGGACGTGAAGCGTCATATCTGGATGTCTGTTGTACGTAGGTACCTGACGCATCGCGAGGGGGTAAAAATCGGCGAGAGCATCAAGGGCCTTGACTACAAGACCACATATGGGGCAAGGATGAATGATCTGCCACTCAAGGGCATGATGGCCGCTGAGGGTACGGACGCGATCACGCAATTGCTGGGCGACAGTTCCCCGGCTACGGCAGAAGGTGCCACCCGCGCTGTGCTTGGTTCCTTCAACCTCAAGGCCAAGGTGACGGGCTACAATAAGCTATCGAAACGAGGGTCGGTTGAGTTCAAGATCACCCAATCGACGACCGTGGAATCCCTGACGCGGGGTGTTTCCAAGGAGGGGTACGAGAGCGGCGCCAAGGATCCCCTGGCCTCGGCAATTTCCAGCGGTATGCGAGCGATGTTTCCCAACGGGCAAAAGGAAGCCAAGATGACCTTCCGCTGGACCGAGCAGATACTGATGCCGGAGCCCGGGCGATGAGGCGCGCACCAGTCGGACTCGCAATGGCGTGTGCCGGGGTGCTGGCTCTCAGCTCCTGCGTGGACAGCCGTACCGACCCGCCGCCAGCTCCCGTCAAGGTGACTGCCGCCGACCTCTACGGCACTTGGACGGGCTGGAAGGGGAGTTCCCTGACCTTCCAACCCGAATCCCGTGCGGTGGTGGAGAACCTCGACGGGCAAGAGTTCGAATTCGATGATGCCTGGCGCATGTCGGGCCCGGGGTCCTGGCGTCTCTTGAAGCCCGGGGCGTATCGAGGTGGGAACACCGTGGGCAACGGATCGGTAATTCAGATCAAAGCAAGCCCGGGCGGTGGTGCAGGTAAGAAGGATCCTGCGGCTGAAAGTCCGGAAGCAGAAAAGGAATTCACCCCGGACGATGTCGCGTCTCGCACCGAACCGCCGCCGGAAAAGGCGGTGTGGGACATTGGTGTCACCAGGAGCAAGAAGGGGAAACTCCGACTGTTCTTCCTGACATCGGACCCTGACGTGCGGGATACCTACTACCTCACGAAGAAGAAGTAAATGAGCGAAGCCGCGGCAGATCTGCCGCGGCTTCGCTCATTTGGGGGGGCGTGGGTGAAGGTTGCGATCGCTCCCCGTTGACCGCCGCGGGCTGATCTGCCCTGACTTCCCGGACCTCCGAGGTCGGCGCGTCCCCATGTACCTCGTTGCGCGCGACGGTGTCTGGCTCGCCTCCCACTACCGCAAGCCCGGCGAGAAGCACATCAGTCACGAGTCCGACGAGCACCTCGCCGTAATGGTTGGCGTGGGCTCGGAGTGTTATTGTGGTTCCCCATGCGGGCTGGGGCACCCACACGCCCCCACTCATCCCTCAGTCCTTCCACACTCTCCGTCGTTCCAATTACTCGCGAGCGAAGAAAGGCGGCCCTGCACGATGTGCAGCGATGTTGGCCTCGATGCGTCACCGCCAACCACGCACGAAGCCGTCGTGACGCCCACGTGAACATGAACCTACGCCGCGTTCACCTTTCGTACCCGCCCTCGGTCCAGCGAGTCATCTTCTCGAACGCGTCCAGGGCCCTGCGGTCGTGGGGGCCGTAGCGCCTCTGGCAGTCGCGGCCCAACCGTTCGTACAGTTCCACCGCGCCCCGCTCGTCGCCGGATTCGCCCGTCAGCTCGGCAAGTTCGACACGGGCCGCGACGGTCTCGTCGTGCGCCGACCCGAACTGCAGCAGAAGCCGCCGGACTCGCTTCTCAGCCTCCCTGATGCGCTCCGTGATGCCCACGTCGGCCTGGGACGTGTCGTGTCCTGGAGCCTGGCGTCGCCTCGCCGCCACCGATTCGAGGACCCGCTCCACCTCCCGGACCGCCCGGGTCACCGCGCGTGCGCTGCGGGGGCGGTCGGCTGGGCTCTTGGCTAGCAGCGACATGATCAGGTCATCGAGGGGGTCGGGAACATCTGGCACCTGCTGGCCGGGCCGGACCGGGGAGCGATATTGGTGCTCTTTGGCCAGAGCGGCCGGGTCCGAGTGCCGGTCGCCGAACGGGGGCCAGCCAGTCACCATCTCGTACATGACGCAGCCGAGGGAGTACAAGTCGCTGCGTTCGTCGCCCGACTCAAAGCGACACCGCTCGGGCGATCTGTACAGCGGTGTTCCCATGTCGGTGTGCGACTCAGTAGCGTCGGCGAAGCGGGCGAGGCCGAAGTCGATGATGCGCACCTCACTGCTGTCGTGGGTGATGAGGATATTTGCGGGCTTGACATCGCGGTGTACCACGCCCTCGCGGTGTGCGGCGGCGAGGCCCTCAGTGATCTGCCCGCTCCAGCGGACTGTCTGCTCCAGCAGTAGCGGATCACCGCCCACGTACTCTGCGAGAGGCCGACCGTCGACGTACTCCATGACGAGGAATGGGTCCGCGCCACCAATGTCGCAATCGAAGATCGTGGCCACGTATGTGTGTTCAACCCGGGCCATCGTGTGCCCTTCACGGACGAACATTTCCCGCGCCCGGATATAGCGTTCGCTGCCCGGAGCCGCCCCCGTAAGGCGTCCGGCACCGAGGAACTTGAGCGCCACACGGCGGTTGAGATTAACGTCCCTGGCCTCCAACACGTCGCCCATGCCGCCGCTGCCCAGGTGACCGATCAGCTCGTAGCGGCCGCCCCCAACAGTCATAGGGCCGTCCGCGTCGCTCGTCGTTTCTCTCACGTCTCGTCTACCTCATGCCAAATCTCGGTGCCCCAGGTCCGCAGCCCGTCGGGCCCGTGCAGGTGGTCCGTCCACACGCTGAAGAACTCCTCCCGCTGATCCAGTCCCTGGCGCAGCATGCGCACACGCCGCCGCGCAAGCACGGAACCCTCGGTGCGCAACTCCCGCCTGCGGACCGGTACCCTCCGCCATTCATGCCAGGCCCATCCCGCGCACCCAAGGCCGAGGCATAAGGCGACACTGCGGGCCGCCCCAGCTGCCGTGATGAAGGCGAGGACACCGGCCACCAGAGTCAGCAGGATGGCACCCCACAGCCGGACCGGGTTGAGCTGCACCGCATCCACCTGTCGGCCGGTGCGCTCCTCTATTGCATCTTTCAGTTCGGCCACTAGCGGTCCGGCATCGACATCGGCTGACGGATCGGTGGGAACTACACCACTCCACCCGTCCGTCCCGATTGCGAGTTCCCTGGGCAGCAGGTGCTGGGCCCGATCCGCACACTCTTGGGTGGCCTCCAGCACGCGGGGCCATAGGGTGCGCAGGACCAGTCGACGAGCCTCGTCGCCGAGGAGGACGGACCGCGGCACGAAAACGGCGTTGACGAGGAGGGTGCGGAGGTCAGCGGGCCTGCGCGCGTCGTCGTCGACGCTGACGGAACGGCGGGCTTCATCCGCGTCTCCGCCGTGATCGATGACGCGGCGCAGGTACTCCATACGCCGGTCCAGCGCTCGCTCTTCGGCGTCGTACCGGTCGATCAGAGCCCCCAGTGCACCCTCCGCATAAGTGCCCGCCTCAGTCCATGCCGCTGGCTCAGGCGGGAACTGCTCTCGCAGGTACTCCAGAGCGGCGCCTGGGACGCTCGCGAGCTCTATGCCTCGCCTGAGCTGGTCCCACTTCGGCTCACACAACCGACCCAGCTCGGGGAACGCGTCACTCCGCACACGGTGCCGCAGCTCCCACAGATGGTCGGCCACCGGGTCGAACTCTCCGTTACTCCTGGCCAGATCCAACTGACCCGCCCAACGCTTCATAGCGAGTTCGGCATAAGTGTGCGCGTCGTCTCCAAGCTCCCGGCAAGCCACCGCATCCAGCACGATCTGGAAATCCTCGTCCAGGGCGTACGAGTCGATGGAGCGAAGGTACTGGTCCATCCGGCGAGCGGCCTCCTTGAACTCGCCCAGGCGTGAACAGGTCAGCGCGAAGAACAAATTGGACTTGGCCGGGTCAAGGGAGAAAGCTTGACTCACGGCGCGGCGAGCCCGCTGCACCTCACCCCGATGGCGCGCGGCAAGCGCCACCACGGCCGGAGCCAGCCAGTAAGACGGTTCCATGAGCAGACGCTCCGCAGCGCATGACTCAACGGCAGCCGCATCGACCACTCCGCGCTCCACAGCGTCGCGTGTGAGTGTGTGCACGAGGCCATGGGCGAGAGCGCGGGTACGCCGACGCTGCTCGAAGCGGCTGTGCCAGTCAAGGGTGAGCTGCGCCAGCTCGGCCTCGGCGACGGCGCGCGCCTGATCCTTCACGTACCGTGCGGTGAATTCGGCGAAGACGTCACGGAGTTGCGCGACCGAGTCGTCAACGGCTCGCACGGACTGCCTCACGTCCAGCACCTCTGCGGCGACCGCGGAGAGTTCACCACGCAGCCCGGCGATCTCCGCGTGCACCGTTGAGACGGCGTTGTCGAGCGATCCGACCCCCCGCACCACGGTCCCCAGGACCTCATCCTGGCGCCTCTGCCCGGCTTTCAGGTCACTGAAAGCCTCCGCCAACTCGCCTTCCAGCGGCTCGATCTCGAAGCGCTCACTCAACGTGTCCCCCCGCGTCATGCTGTCGGCCGGCCTCAGCCGTGCTCGACACTGCGTCCGCCGCCGCACCATTATCCGTTCGCATCGGCGTCCATGCTCCCGAACAGCTAATCTGAGTGGCTGATACGCAACCGCTCAGGGGGAGCCGTGGAGCAGCCGTACCAGCCCGTGAAGAAGCTCTTCTTCGGGCGTGACGATGCGGAGTCCGACTTCGCCGACGGCCTATTGCGCGACGGCTTCCAGTCCACACATGCCTCGGAAGCCGTGCTCACTGGGCGCAAGTCACTTGTCGTCGGGCGCAAAGGTTCCGGCAAAAGCGCGATCTGCGCCCATCTCGTGAGTGGCGGATATCCGGGACGAACTGCCCTGATCACGCCGGACGACGCGGCCGGCGACGAGATTCGCCGCTTCGAACTACAGGGGCTGACCGCCGACACCGCCAAGTCCCTGATCTGGCGCTATGTCTTCGCAGTCCACGCGGCCCAGTACGTCACCGAACACGCCGACACCCACAAGAAGTGGCGCACTCCCGCCTCCGTACGCGCTCTCAAGGACTTCCTCCGGGCCAACAACGAGGGCGACGACGGACGGCTCACCGACCGGCTGCGTCGCGGCACACGCCTGCTGCAGTCGGCGACACTGTCGGTCAAAATGTTCGGCTTCGAGGCGAGTTTCAGCGCCGGGGGCGAGCCAGGCACAAACGGCGGTTCAGAAGGCGCGCAGGCCACAAGGCAACTGGGCGCAATCGAAGCAGGTGTACGAGCCGCCTTCGATGACCTCGGCTGCGTCGCGGCGCGGGAGAAGCCCTTTCTCATCCTGGTCGACCAGCTCGAACAGGTGTGGCAGGCCGACCCAGACAGCCACGCGCTGGTCACCGGCCTCCTGCTGGGCACCAAGCACGTCCTCGCGGCGTACGGACACGCCGTGCGGTGTGTGCTCTTCGTGCGGGCCGACATTTACGACGCACTGAACTTCGCTGACGGGGACAAATTCCGCAGCGACGAAGTCCGTATCACTTGGAGCCCGGCCGCGCTTCGCGCTCTGGCCCGCGCCCGCGCCAGTCTGTCCCTCGAACGGCCGGTCTCAGAATATGAGTTATGGGACGGAGTCTTCCCTCGCAGGGTCGTCGGCGAGTGGACCCCGGACTACCTCGTGCGGCGTACCCTCACCCGGCCCCGTGACATCATCCAGTTCCTCACACTGTGCCGGGACGCGGCCGACCGTTCGGGACGTCCGACGATCCAAGAGGACAATGTCTTGGAGGCGGCCGAGCAGTTCTCCCGTTGGAAACTCGATGATCTCGCCAAGGAGTACAACGTCGGATTCCCATTCCTACGGCCAGTGTTCGCGCAATTTGAGAACACCGGCTACGCCGTAGGTCGAGGCGACTTCACCGCACAATTCGACGCGATCCGCGAAGCCCTCCACGAGAGGTACTCCTCGTACACAGAGCAGTTGACGGCAACGTCCGTCATCGACGCCCTCTACGCCATCGGATTTCTGGGCGTGTGCCGTGGCAATGGGGTTGTGTACGCGGGCGACTCCCAGTGGCCCGTCCAGCCGTACGAGGAAAACCTGCGTATTCATCCCTGCTTCCGGCCCGCTCTCGGCTGCTCGAATCCGGCAGGAGCCAGCGACAGCACGGTGCACACGGGCCGCGTGTACCAAACGATGGTGGGAGCGCAGAACCACACTGCGTTTCTGCGAAACGTCTCCACGACCGACGCCGGGTTCCAGGCTGACCGGCACGTGCGACTCCTGGAGGAGACCGCACTCGCGCTGTCACGGCTGCAACGCCAGCTCGCACGGTCGGACATGCCCGCTGAGCCCCACGCCGAGGTACGGGAAGGCATCGACCTACTGAACGAGCAGATCGACGCCTTACCTCTGCCGGGCTCCGGCCTGACCCCCGGCATGGTAGAAGACCTGCTCGGCGAGGTCGCCGAGCGACTGGTCCAGTCTCATGCCAGGCTGAACGACCTTGGTCTCCGCGACGAGCCTGTAACCCGGCGCCTCGCCGACGAGGCGCGGGCGCTGAGACGGGCACTCGGAGGAGCCGTCGGCAGCGGACGCGGCTCGGACTCCTCCGGCTGAAGGCACCTCCCCTGAGATCCGTCGGCAGCTCATAGTTGACGACCTCGTGCATGGTTGCGTCGAGGTCGGGGCGACCCCTGCCCGATCGTGCGGTGTTTTGCCGTAGCGGGGCGACCTCCGAGGCACGGTTGGTGATGGTGGGGCGGGCGGCCTCGTAGAGGATCAGGCACACGCTGCCAGGAGATCGCTACCGGAAGGCAGGGGATGCGGAGGTTTCACGCCTCCATTCTCATGGCGAAGGCTCCCGCCAAAGCGGGAGCCTCACGTTTCCCCAGGTCAGGAGGCTGTCACGAAACTGAGTTCAAGGCTGGACCCTCGGAACGCGTCTGAACCGGCGGATGGCCGCGCATCTGCATTCGCTGCTGCCGGGAGTGAAGGTGAACACCGACGCCGAGCCCGGACCGGACCGCAACGCCTTCCAGATCGGTTCCGAGCGCTACCGGGTGGAGAAGGGCGTCGCCGAATACGTGCTGCTCGCCCGGCTGACAGCCGGCCAGGATGCCCGCCCGGTGTTCCTGTTCTGCGGACAGCAGGCAATCACCAACCAGGCGGCGACCCGCTACCTGGCCCGGAATTTCGAACGGCTGTCCCGCAAGCACGGCAACAACACCTTCTGCCTGCTGCTGAAGGTCGTCAACTCCCAGGCGTACGGGCCCGATGTGGTGGAACTGGTCTCGGACGTCACCAGAGCGGCACAGGCCCCCGCCCCCACACCCGCACCGCGCACCTCGCACCGCGCGGGCTGAATCCCACGGCATCCACGGGCTCCGTCCGGCCCACGGGCCCTACGGCCGGACGGAGGCGGGGAGGCGGACCTCAGCTCATCACAGAATGCCCCGGACAGTGCCCCGTCAGCCCTTCAGCGGCCTCTTCGCTGTTTCGGGCAGGACCAGGTAGAAGCAAGCGGATACGAGGCACAGCCCTGCCACGTACCAGGCAAATCCTCCGGCGTGACCTGCTTCCTTGAACCAGGTGCCGACATAGGGAGCTGTGCCGCCGAACAGTGCCACCGTCAGCGAGTAGGGAAATCCGATCCCCGCAGCCCGTACACGTGCGGGAAAGATCTCGGCGTTCACGGCCGCTGCCACGGAGGTGTAGCCGGTGAGCAGGACCATTCCCGCGCACTGCACCAGAAGCAGGGAGACGAAGGCGTCGGTGACCGAGTCGAGCAGAGGAACGACCAGCGCCGCAAAGCCGATCGCGAAGAACAGCAGGAGCGGCTTGCGGCCGATCCGGTCCGACAGCATGCCGCCCAGGGGCTGGAGCAGAGCGAAGAAGGCGAGCGAGATGGTGCTGACGACGAGCGCGTCCCCCTTGTCGAAGTCGGCGTTCACCTGAGCGAAGGTGGGCAGGTAGGTCGTCCACGTGTAGTAGGCGATGGTGCCGCCTGTGGTGATGCCGCAGATCAGGAGAGACCCGCGGGGGTGGCGCCGCAGGGCCTCGAAGAGACCGGGGCGGGCACCGCCCCGTTGTTCCGCGGGGCGGGTCTCGTGGGCTCCTCGGCGGATCCAGAGGCCGACAAGGCTGATCAGCGCACCGATCAGGAAAGGGACCCGCCAGCCCCATTCGTTCATCCGGTCATTGGTGAGGAGAAACACGAGAAGAGCGGCGACGCCCGATGCGATGAGCTGGCCGATGGTGGTGGAAATGTACTGGAAGCTGGAGAAGAGCCCGCGCCTGCCAGGACCGGCCGATTCGACGAGAAAGGTCGTCGAGGCGGCGAACTCGCCGCCCACCGACAGCCCCTGGACCAGCCGTGCGACGACGAGAACGATGGGAGCAAGAACGCCGACGGCGTGGTAGGTGGGAGTCAAGGCGACGAGAAGGCTGCCGGCACCCATGAGCAGAATGGTCGCGGTGAGGGCAGCACGCCGGCCATGGCGGTCAGCGACGGCTCCCATGAGCAGGCCGCCGACGGGCCGCATGAAGAAGCCGACGGCGAAGACGGCGAAGGTGGAAAGCAGAGGGACCAGGGAGTTGCTCGCGCTTTTCGGAAAGACCTGGTCAGCGATGTAGACAGCGAGGAACGAGTACGCGTACCAGTCGTACCATTCTGCCGCATTGCCGATGGAGGCAGCGGCCAGCTGACGGGCTGACGAACCTGAGGGCTTGTTGTGACCGTTCGCGACATGATCGGTACTCGTCATGATCCGCTCCTCCCCCGACGCGGCGGCCCGCTAACCCGACAAGTCGTGGACGACACGAAGACGAAGCATTCTGTGATGGTCAAGGTGACATACGTCTGCGGCGCAACGCGCGTCACCCCCGCCACGCCTGAGCTTGTTCCCTTTTGACGGACGCCTTGGTGTGTTGGTCCGGCTGCGAGTGTGCTCTCGCACTCGGCCGGGCTGCGGCAGCCGGGACTGCTGTGCGGTCGGCGCAAGTTGTCCCAGCCCTCGATGAAGAGCTGCGCCGTCAGGAAGGGTCACTCGGGCTGGGGCAGCGAGCGGGCCGCGTGACGGGCGGCAAGATAGCCGAACGTGAGAGCGCCGCCGATCTGGCACCCCGCTCCTGGGTACTCCGATGCCATTGGCGAGTTCGCATCGTTGCCGCAGGCGTAGAGGCCGCGGACCGGCGTGCCGTCCTCCGCGAGGACCTGAGCCTGCGGGCCGGTCGTGAGGCCCAGCGAGGTCGCCAGTGGGGTCGGAACCACGGCAATGGCGTAATAGGGCGCTCTCTCGATGGGGCCAAGGTTCACGTTCGGCGTGTGGGAAGGATCGCCGTACTGATGTCCGTAGGGGTGTCCGCCCTTTCCGAACTCCTCGTCGACACCAGTAGCGGCATAGCGGTTGCTGTCGACAATGGTGCGCGCGAGACCGGCGGGGTCGACCGCGATCGCAGCGGCGAGCTGACGGACGGACTTTCCCGTACGCAGGTAGCCGGACTGCAGGTGCCGCTTGAGAAGAGGGCGTGGGGTGTGTGGGTGGATCATGCCGAGTCCGTACGCGGCCAGGGCTCGCGCGTCGGTGACGAGCCACGCCGGGATCGTCGGTACGGACGCATGCTCTGCATACATGGCCCGGACGAAGCGGTCGTAGGACACCGCCTCGTCCACGAACCGGCGTCCTGCGGCGTTGACCGCGACGATACCCGGCTTGGCCCGGTCCCATATGTGCGGGAAGACCGCGGTGGAACCATCCCGGCGACGGCCCAGAGAACTCGGGAACCACAGGGCGTTGTCGCCGCTGGACTCCCCAAGCGCTCCGCCCACCGCCTGAGCGAGAGCGATCGAGTCGCCGTTGGCCCCTTCTGCCGCAGGCGTGAACTGCGGTGTGGGCACGGGCAGGTGGCGGGCACGTAGTTCAGGGCTGGCCGAGAATCCGCCGGCGGCAAGGACGACGCCGGCCCGAGCGGCGATCCGGACGGTTCTCCCGCGCTTCGAGACCACCGCGCCCACCACGCGCCCGGTCGCGTCGGCGACGAGTTCCGTGGCCTGCGCGGTGAACCATACGTCGCCCCCACGACTCAGCAGCTGGTGATAGAGGCTCGCTGTCAGGGCATTGCCCATGGCTAGCCGGGTGCCCCGGGGGTAGCGGAGCCTGTCCACTGCCCAACGCACACCGAGGCGCAGCGCGAGCGTCATGCCGCGCGCCGATCCGCGGAAGACGGTGAGGAGTTCGTTCACCTCCGAGCGGCGGACCATGAGGGTGCCGCCGAAGAGGGCGAGTTCCCTTACAGGACGGCGGACCCGGCCGAAACGGTCTCTGCCGAGTCGGCGCCCGTCAAAGGTGTGAGGTTCGAGAGCCCGCCCGGTGCCGTAGCCCGGAATCTCGGGGTGGTAGTCAACGGCCTTCGCGGAGTGCCAGAAACCGACACCTGCCCGTTCCAGGTAGTCGATCATCTCGGGTGCGTGTCCGAGGTAGCTCTCTCGCAGTTCCATCGGAGCACGGTCACCGACCAGGGCGTCCAGATAGTCCCGTGCCGCGGCGGTGTCCGCGGCGGGGTCCTCTTGGTAGCGGTGGCCCGGAGCCCAGACCGTGCCGGCCGAGTACGCGGTGGTGCCACCGAGCCACTCGCTCTTCTCCAGCACGAGGACGCCGAGACCCTCCTGCGCACCGACGACAGCGGATCCGAGGCCACCCGCACCGGAGCCCACGACAAGGAGGTCGACCTGGTGATCCCAGTGGTCGGTCATGGTGAGGTTCCTATCGAGGTACTGATGTGGTGGGAAACGGCGAACCACGGTGGCGAAATCGAGTGGAGGACGAGCCTGTTCACATGGCGGCCGAACGTGCGGCCGTACCTCGACCAGCCGCTTGCCCGGCGGCTGATCGAGGGTCGGTCCTGACGTGTATTCCGCCGGTACCGCGGATCGCGCTCGGGTCAGGCCCACTCACAGCCCGAGGTAGATCTGCCGGACCCGCTCGTCGTGGGCGAGCTCCTCGGACGTGCCCGCCATGGCGACGGAGCCGTTCTCCATGACAAGGCAGTGACTGGTCACCCCGAACGTCAGTTTGGCGTTCTGCTCGACCAGGAGAATCCCGAGTCCGTCGCCACGCAGTCGTACGAGGATCTCCAGAACGTTCTCGATGAGTTTCGGCGAGAGACCCATGGAGGGCTCGTCCAGCAGCAGGAGACTGGGCCGGGACATGAGTGCCCGGCCGATGGCCAGCATCTGCTGTTGGCCGCCGGACAGGTCTCCGGCGGCACGATTGCGGAAGTCCCGCAGGATGGGGAAGAGGTCGTACACGTGGGCGAGGGTGTCTCGTGTCTCGCCCTTCCATGACAGGTGGTAGGCGCCGAGCAGGAGGTTCTTCTCGACGGAGAGCCCGGCGAACACATGGCGGCCCTCCGGTACGTAGCCCACGCCGTGGCGGACCATGTCGCGGGCTCGTACGGTGCTGAGGTCGGTGTCACCGAGGGTGATCCTCCCGCTCGTGCGCGGGATATGCCCCATGAGAGCTTTGAGGGTGGAAGTCTTGCCGGCTCCATTGGAGCCGATGATGCCCATGGACTCACCGGGCGCGACGCTGAGCGCGACCGACCTGACCGCGCAGACTCCGCCGTAGTGGACGGTCAGGTCGGTCACGGAGAGGTGGTCGGTGTCCGATTTCGGTGCGGCGGGTCCGCCGGCTTTCGGGGTCATCGCGGTATCTCCTGTGCGGCGGGAACGGGGATGTCGACCGGCGCCGAGTCGCCGAGGTACGCCTCGATGACCTCAGGGGTCACCGCCACTTCGGCCGGTGTCCCCTCCGCGATGACGGTGCCGGCGGCCAGAACGGTGATCCGTTCGCACAGGGACATGACCAGTCCCATGTTGTGTTCGATGAGTACGACGGTGACGCCCTGGTCACGGATGGAGCGCACGATCGCCGAGAGCTGGCCGACCTCCTCGCCGTTCAGACCGGCCGCCGGCTCGTCCAGAAGAAGCAAGCGCGGCCGTCCCGCCATGGCCCTCGCGATCTCGATCCGCCGCTGGATGCCGTACGGGAGCGACTGTGGGTGCGCGTCCGCGAAGGCGGTGAGCCCGTACACCTTCAGGATTCGGTCCGCCTCCGCCTGCAGGCGGCGTTCGTTGGAAAGGACGCCGACGGGCCACACGGCATACTGCCAAACCGTCGTGGTGCGGGACCGGTCGAGGACAACGAGGATGTTCTCGCGGACCGTCATCTGGGAGAACAGGCGCAGGTTCTGGAACGTCCGCGCCATCCCCCAGAGAGAGAGCCGGTACGGCCGTGCCCGGCTGACGTCGCGGCCGGATGCCGCGACTCGGCCGTCCGTAGGCCGGTAAAGGCCGCTGATGACGTTGAACAGAGTCGTCTTGCCTGACCCGTTCGGACCGACGATGCCGCGGATCTCGCCGTACTGCACGGTGAGGGTGACGTCGTCGAGCGCGGCCAGCGCACCGAACCGCTTGGTGATGTGGCTGATCTCCAGTGCCGGTCCACTGTTCGCTCCGTGGCCGGGTGCCTGATCAACGGGGAGGGCGTCGGGCAGGTAGGGCCCCAGCTCGGCGGCCCGTACATCCTCGTTCTTCCTCCGGCGGCTGACGGCCTGTCGGATTCGCTCCGGGATACCGGCCAGTCCGGTGGGGGCGAAGACCACCATGAGGACGACGACAATGCCGTAGCCGAGCTGCGCGTAGACCGCAAAGTCGACGAGTGCCTCACGGATCAGTACGAGACCGACGGCGCCGACAACACAGCCGATGAGGCTGCGTCGGCCGCCGATGATGACCATGGCCAGCAGCAGGAACATGTTGGTGAGGCTGAAGGTCTCGGGGGCGACGTACCGGATGAGGCCCGCGTACAGAATGCCGGCCACGCCTCCGTACACGCTGGCGAGCATGAAGGCGGTCATCCGGAGCAGTGGGATCTCCGCTCCCATGGCGCCGGCGGCCAGGGCGTCGTCCCGCATGGCACGGAGTCTGCGTCCGAGCCTGGTCCGTACGACGAAGGTGCCGAAGGCCAGAGCGATCCCGAAGACCACGATCTCCAGGTAGTAGTAGAGGTACTCGTCGGCGAGGTCGATCCCGAAGAGCGGTGGCACCGGAATGCCCGAGATGCCGTCCGCTCCCCCGGTGATTTCCGCGTTGGTGATCCAGTTGACGAATCCCAGTGCCAGGCCGAGCGTGACGATGCCGAGGTAGTGGGACTGCATGCGCAACGCCGGCAGCCCCACCAGCAGCCCCACCAGGACAGTGGCCGCGAGCCCGACGATCGCGGCGGTCCAGAAGCCGTAGCCGGAGTGGGTGGTGAGGATGGCGGTGGTGTACGCGCCGACGCCGAAGAAGGCCACCTGGGCCAGGTTGATCTGACCCGCGACGCCCATGACCAGGCCCATCCCGATGGCGAGGAGGGCGAAGATGATCGCGATGTCCACCACATGCATCGAGTAGCCGTTCAGACCGTACGGCAGCGCATACGCGACAACGCACGCCAGCAGAATGAGCGCCGGCTTGGATTTGAGGAGGTTCACGCCCGGCTCACCGTCCTTTCGCCGAAGATTCCGGTCGGGCGGATCATGATGGCCGCGGTGAAGACCAGGAAGGTGACCAGGACGGAGTACCCCTGGAAGTGGTCCCCTGCGTAGGAGTCCAGTACGCCGATGGCCAGGCCTCCCACCACCGCCCCTGGAATGCTGCCGAACCCGCCGAGCATCGCCGCGGCGAACCCCTTCACACCGAGGGCGCCGCCCAGCGTGGCGTCCACATAGAGCATGGGCCCGGCGAGACTGCCGGCCAGTGCAGCGATGCCGGCGCCGATCGCGAAGGCGAGCGCGTTGCTCCGGCCCACGTGGATACCGACCGCGGTGGCGGCCTCGTGGTCCATGGCCACCGCCTGCATGGCCGCGCCGGGCTTGGTCCGCTGGAGGAACAGCGTGAGCAGGACCACGGCTACCGCGGTGATCGCGATGACCATCAGGTCGTACGTGCGGATGCGGATCCCCATGACGTCGATCGGGCCGGAGGTGATCGGCGAGGGCATGGCACGCCCGGTCGTGCCCCAGATGAGTGTGGCGGCCGCCTGGAGGACGGTCCCGAAGCCGATGGTGCCGATCAGCATCAGGTCGAAGTCCTTGTTCTCCAGCGGGCGCAGGACCCGCTCGATGACCAGACCGATGATGCCCGTGACGACGATGGAGATGACGGCGGCCGCGATGAATGGAACGTGCGTCGTGAGGTAGAAAGTGGAGGCGGCGTAGGCGCCGATCATCGCGACGTCGGCGTGCGCGAAGTTGACCAGGCCCATGGTGCGGTAGACGACGGAGAATCCGACAGCGATCAGCGCGTAGATCGCTCCGAGGCTGAGACCTCCGACGAGGGTCTGCAGGGTTACTTGCATGGTGGCTCCCTGATGCCGGTGCGGAGCCCGGCTCTCGGCTCGACGGGCTGGCTACTGAGCTGCGGAGAGCTTTCCGTTCTTGATGATTCCGATGGTGGTCCTGAAGATTCCGACGCCCGTCTCGTCGAAGGCGAAGTCACCCAGCAGGCCGGCGTACTTGGTGGCACGGATCTCGTCGGCCAGCTTCTTGCCCTTCGCCACGCCGCTGCTCTTCAGCGCGGTGAGCACGATGTTGGTTCCGTCGTACGACTTGGCTCCGTGCAGTTCGGCCTCCTTGCCGTACTTGGCCTTGTAGGCCTTGGCGAAAGCGCGGCCGGCGTCACTGATCTCGTTGCTCAGGTAGGGGGAACTGACGATGGTGCCCTCGGCGTTCGCGGCGCCGGCGGTGTCGATGAAGACCGGGGTGCCCTGCGGGGCCGCGCCTGCGAACGGAGCGGTGATGCCGAGGTCACGCGCCTGCTTCACGATGAGGCCGGCCTCCACCTCCTCGGAGCCGATGAAGACTGCGTCGGGTTTGGCCTGGCGGATACGCGAGAGGGCGGCGCTGAAGTCCTTCTGGTCCGTGGTGACGACCTGGTCGGTGACCGGGGTGACGCCCGATTTCTTGAGTATCGCGGAGAAGGCGTCGTGTTCCCCCTTCCCGTAGGACCCGTTGTTCGAGATCACCGCGATCTTCTTGAACTTCTTGGTCTTGACCAGGTATTCGGCCAGTGTGGAGTCGTAGGTGGTGCTGGTGGGGCCGTTGAGGAAGAGGAAGGGGCTCTTCACATCGACGAGGGCGGTGGCCTGGCCGGAGGCGATGTTGGGGATCTCCGCCTGCCTGAGGATCGGCGCCATGGCGACCGTGACGGCGCTCTCCGCTGTGCCGATCATCGCGGTGTAGTTTCCGCTGTCCAGCTTGCGGGCGATGTTGGTGCCGGTGGTCGGGTCGCCTTGGTCATCGAAGACCGTCAGCTTGATCTTGCGGCCGTCGATGCCGCCCTTCTTGTTCCATTCCTCGACCGCGAGCTTGGCACCCTTGGCCTCCCAGTCACCCAGCGAGGCGAGCTGGCCGCTCTGGGCGTTCACCACGGCGATCTTGATGGGTCCGCTGTCACTGGCACTGTCGGAACCGGAGTCGCCGGGGGCGCTGCACGCGGACGCGGCGAGGAGCACGCCGAGCGCGGCGGCCGGGATGCTGAAGGTGCTTCGGGTTTTTGCGTGCATGGGATTCATCCTTCGTCGGGGAAGTCGCCGTTGTAGATGTCGTTGATGTTCCAGTGGCCTGGTGTGGGGACCGGTTCGTTGACCATGGGGATGTCGATGACGGCGGGCCGTCGTCGCTCCACCGCGGTGGCGAGGACCTTTGCCAGCTCCTCGGTGGTGGACACCTCGTAGCCGTCGGCCCCGCAGGACCTGCCGTACGCGGCGAAGTCGGGACTGTAGGGCCGGCCGTCAGGTCCGGTGAAGTCGCAGCCGTACCCCCGGCCGTAGTTGGAGCGCTGAAGGTCGGAGATGGTGCCGTGGGCACGGTTGTTCATCACGGCGAAGATGACGGGCAGGCCCTGCTCCACTGCCATCGGAACGGCCGGCAGCTGGGCACTCATCCCGCCGTCCCCGATGAGGGCGACGACGGTGCGTTGTGGCTGTGCCATCTGTACGCCGACGGCGGCGGCGGGACCGAAGCCCATGGTGGACGCTCCGCCGGGTGTGATGAACCGGCCCTCGGGCGGCAGGTCGTAGGACTGCGCGACGCCGTTCTTGTTCCATCCGACGTCGGTCACCAGGATGGCATCAGCCGGCAGGCTTGCCCGCAGGTCCGCCAGGATGCGCTGGGGCCGCAGTGGGAAGTTGTCACTCGCGCCGTTGTCCGCTGCCGTGTCGAAGAGTTCGGCACGGCTGACCGCGATCGTCTCGCGCAGCCCCGGCCGGTGCGTGCGCTCGGGCTGCAGGACACGGACGGCCGCGTCGATGGCGCGAACGGAGTGGCCGACGTCGGCCACCGCCCCGATCTCGACCGGGTAGTTGCGGCCGATCTCCGCCGGGTCGATGTCGATCTGGATGAGCCTGCTCGGCGGGAAGTTCCAGGTGTAGGCGGGCTCCCACGAGCTGGCGTCGGTCTCCGCGAAGCGCGTGGCCAGGGCCAGCACGAGGTCGGCGTCCTTGGTGTGGGCATGGGTCGAGTCGAGTCCCCAGAAACCGGGCATGCCCAGGAGCAGCGGATGCCTGTCGGGGACAACTCCCTTGCCCATGAGGGAGTGGGCGAGCGGGATGTCGAGATGCTCGGCAAGGCTGAGCAGCGACTGCTTGGCCTCCGGTGTGCGCAGCCCGCCGCCGAAGTAGATCAGCGGCCGCTCCGCGTCCACCAGCGCCTGCGCTATGCGCTGTGCGGCCTCCTCGGCAATGCCGGGAAGTGAACTGTCGGGTATGGAGTGCGATCCGGGGAGATACGGCGCGGCCTGCCGTGAGAAGAGGTCCATGGGGACGTTGACGAGTACGGCGCCGGGACGGCCCGAAGTCGCCGTCCAGAACGCGCGCTCCATGGTCCGGTGCAGGTCGGCGGTGCGCTGGACGGGCCAGGCGCGCTTGCAGAAGGGCCGGTAGATCGCGGTCTGGTCGGCGTCCGCATGGAGGTTGACCTCCTGGTGCGGATGACGACCGTAGTAATAGGAGGGGATGTCACCGGAGATGACCACGAGCGGCACGGAGTCCATGGCCGCGGTGGCGACACCCGTGACGGCGTTCATCATGCCCGGGCCGACATGGGTGAGCAGTACGCCCGGCTTGCCGGAGGCGCGAGCGTAGCCGTCGGCGGCATGGGCCGCGGCCTGTTCGTGCCGGGCCATCACGAAGTGGATGGAGCTGGGGCCGAGGGCATCGAGCAGCGCGATATTGGTGTGCCCGCACGTCCCGAACACGTACTCGACGCCGTACGACTCCAACTGCGTGACGAGGGCTTCAGCTGCGGTGACGGTGGTCACTGGTTCCCTTTCGTGAGGTCGTGGCGATCGCCCCAGATGGACAGGCCGCGGAGCATCAGGGTCTTGACGACCGTGTAGTCGTCGATCAGCCAGCGCGGCGACTCGCGTCCGAACCCCGAGTCCTTGACCCCGCCGAACGGGATGTGGTCAAGGCGGTAGTTCGAGGTGCCGTTGACAATGAGTCCGCCCACCTCCAGGCGGCGCCAGGCGGTGAAGATGCGGTTGATGTCATGGGTGAAGAGGCCCGCCTGCAGCCCGTAACGACTGGCGTTGCACTCATCGATGACGGTGTCGAAGTCGTCGTACGGCATGACCGCGACGAGCGCGCCGAACACCTCGTGGACGACGACCGAGGCATTCGCCGGCGGTCCGGCAATGATCGTCGGGGCCGCGGTGGCTCCGTCACGCGTGCCGCCACGCAGCACCGAGGCGCCGAGTTCACTGGCTTCCGCGGACCAGCGGACCACGCGCTCGGCCGCGTCCTCGTCGACCATGGACCCGATGTCCGTCAACGGGTCCATGGGGTCACCGATGACCAGGGTGTCGACCGCGGCGGCAAAGGCGTCGAGGAAGTCGGCGTAGCGGCTTCGGTGCACGTAGACGCGCTGGACGGAGATACAGCTCTGCCCCGAGTTGCTGTACCCGGTGCGCGCCGCGGTCTTGGCCGCTGACTCGATGACGGCGTCCTCGCACACGATGGTGGCGGCGTTGCCGCCGAGTTCGAGGGCCAGACGCTTGGCGCCGGCGGCGCGTGCGACAGCCGCTCCGGTGGCGGCGCTCCCGGTGAAGCTGATGACGTCGACCTCGGTGGCCGCGCACAGCGCGGCGCCGACGTCTGCCCCGCCGTGCAGCAGCTGAACCGCCTGATAGGGCATGCCGCTGTCCAGCAGCAGGGCCACCACAGCTGCCGAGATGGCGGGCGCTTGCGGCGGAGCCTTCACGAGGGTGGTGTTGCCCGCGGCGAACGAGGCGCCGAGCTTGTGCGCCAACAGGTTCGCGGGTGCGTTGAAGGGAGTGATCGCCAGGGCTACCCCGGCAGGCGCGCGGTAGGTGAAGGCGCTGTTGCCGACACCCGTGTTCCAGCCCGCGACCGGCAGGGTCTCCCCGTCGATGCGCCGGGCCTCGGCCGCGCAGACCTCGAAGGTCGAGGCGACCCGCTCGATCTCGACGCGGCTGTCCTTGACCGGCTTCCCCAGCTCCAGGGCGAGCAGCCGGGCCAGTTGGTCGCGGTGGGCCAGCGCGGCCACTGAGGCGCGCTGCAGGATTTCGGCCCGCGCCGCCGGGGCGAGCGTGCCAACTTGAGGAGCGTAGCGCCGGGCATCGTCGACGGCCCGGTCGATCTCTGCGGGCAGGGCAGTGGTAGCCCGGCTGACGGTGCGCCGCAGGTATGGCCCGCTCCGTTCCGCGGCCGGCCCGTCACCGGACCATGTACCCGCCAGGAAGGGCAGTGCGTCGACGACATCCGCATCGGCGACGGATTTGAGGATGACTTCCAGCATCACGTCTCCAGTCAAGCCATCTAGCGGTTTGCGTAGACCGCCTTGTGGACTGGCGTGTAACGTACGGGCGCCGGTTGGGCTTGGCAATAGCCCGGACGAAACAAGTTGAATTTTCAGGTTTCGCACCGAATCGGTGCCACCGAATGGACACGCCGTCGTCCTGGTGTATCTCTGACAGGCACTCCGGAACAGACCCCACGAAGGAGGAATCATGGATTCCGATCAAGGACCTGGCGGCGTACGCAGCGTTCGCAGAGCCCTGGACATCCTGTCGCTGCTGACCGAGGACCAGCCCGTCGTCTCGCTCAAGACGATGGTGGAGGCGACCGGCCTGGCGAAGACAACTGTGGTCAGGCTGGTGCAGACACTGGAGGGATACGGGCTGTTGTGGTCCACGGACGCGGGATACGCGGCAGGGCCGGGCTTGTGGCGTTGGGCGCATCTCGCTCATCAGAGCTGGGAGCTGCCGCAGGAGACGATCAAGCTCCTGCGAGATCTCGCGGACCGGCGTGGCGAGACAGCCAACGTAATGATCCGGCGCGACATCCACCGCGTCTGCGTAGCTCAGCAGGAAAGCCCCCAGCCGCTGCGCCATGTGGTGCGAGTGGGCGATGAACTGCCGCTGTGGGCAGGCGCTTCGTCCAAAGTGCTGCTGAGCGGCGCGAGCGACGCGTTGCTGCAGCGGATCGCGCTGGCCTCACCCCATGGCAAACCGCACGCCGAGCGCCTGCGGGAGTGGGCGGATCAGGTCGCCGCGCAGGGATACGCGGTGAGCCACGGCGAGCGCGACGTCGGTCTCACGGCGGTAGCCACACCCCTCACCACCTCGTCCGGCACGGTCGTTGCGGCGCTCTCCCTGAGCGGCCCCAGCGCCCGCATCACGCAGGACGCAATCGACGAGTTCGCTCAGGACCTGATGCAGGTGGCCGCGCAGATCATGTCGCAAGGATTCGACCACCCCCTGGGACCTCGGGGCTGACCACCGTGCCGGAAAGCGGTGCCGTCCCGCGGCACCGCGTGAGGAGACACCATCCATGGATGTGCGACCGCTCGACGACATAAGAGTTCTGGACCTGACGAACGTCCTGGCAGGGCCGTACTGCAGCTACCACCTCATGCTCCTCGGGGCGGAGGTCATCAAGATCGAGCGCCCCGGACAGGGCGATCTGGCCCGGAACCTCGGCCCCGACGCCGACCTGAACCGCGCCGGCATCGGGGCTTCCTTCCTGGCGCAGAACGCCGGCAAGAAGTCCGTGGAACTCGATCTCAAGGACCCGGCCGACCGCGAGGTCTTCGAGGAGATGCTCGCCGGCGCCGACGTGCTCCTGGAGAACTTCCGCGCCGGTGTGCTCTCCCGGATGGGGTACGACCAGGAACGCCTCGACCGGATCAACCCCCGGCTGATCTGCTGTTCCATCTCCGGCTTCGGTCAGAGCGGGCCGATGAGTGACGCACCGGCGTACGACCAGATCATCCAGGGGCTCTCCGGGATGATGAGCGTGACCGGCACCGCCGAAACCGCCCCGTTGCGGGTCGGATTCCCCGTGTGTGACACCACCGGCGGACTGTCCGCAGCCCTCGCGGTCAGCGCCGCGTTGCTGCACCGGGAACGCACGGGACAGGGCAGCCGGCTGGACGTCTCCATGCTGGAGACCTCGCTGTCAGCCATGGGATGGGCCGTCTCCAACTACATGGTCAGCGGAGTTCCCCCGGAGCCGATGGGCGACCAGAACGTAACCGCCGCGCCCTCCGGCACCTTCCGGACGGCGGACGCACCACTGAACATCGCTGCCAACCAGCAGCGTCAGTTCGAGACCCTGTGCCGGCTTGTCGGCACTCCTGAGCTCGTCACCGATCCCCGCTTCATCGAGCGGGAGGGCCGCAAGGCCCATCGTGAGGAACTCAACTCCGCTCTCAACCATGCGCTCTCACGACGCCCGGCGGCGGAGTGGGAACAGTTGCTGACCGCCGCGGGCGTACCTGCGGCGCGCGTCCTCACCGTCCCTCAGGCTCTCTCCCAGCCTCAGTTGCGATACCGGGGATTCATCGCCGAACTCCGAAGGCCCGATGCCTCGGGCACCGCCCTGCCCGTACTGGGGAGCGGGGTGCTCTTCGACGGAGAGGCCTTCCTGCCCCGTACTCCGCCTCCACTGCTGGGTGAGCACAACCATGAACGGGACGAGCTCGCATCACGCTGGTCCGCCACCGCCGCGAAGGAGGCGACAGGCTCATGAGTTCGTCCACATCCGCCCACGACGAGGCGGCACAGTGGTGGGCCACCGCCGTCAGCCACATCGAGCCCGGTTCCATCGAGCTGCGGGACCGGCCCGTGCAGGGCCTGATCGGGTCGGTCGGCCTGGTGGACACCCTGTGGCTCCTGCTGCGCGGAGACCTTCCGTCGCCACGTCAGTCCGCCCTGCTGGAAGCGGCGCTCGTGGCGGGCGTGGATCATGGGCCCCAGGCGCCCTCGATCGCCGCCGCGCGTATGGCAGCGACCTGCGGGGTGGGACTCAACAACGCGATCGCCACCGGCGTCAACATGCTCGGTGACATCCACGGCGGAGCAGGCCAGCAGTGTGTGGACATGCTTGAGGAGATCCGCTCCCTTCACATGGAGGGCCGGGACTGGGACGCGGCCGCCACCGAGGTCATGGCGCTGCGCCAGGCACGTTCCCGCTATCTCCCGGGCTTCGGCCACCGCTTCCATCCCGTCGATCCCCGCCGCGATCCACTCCTGAGGCTGACGGAGGAGGCCGTGGCCGCCGGGGTAGTGGCGGGCGACCACCTGCAGGCGGCTCTGGCCGTCGAACGCGCCCTGCGGCAGCGCCGTGCCGGCGCCCGTCCTGTTCCGATGAACATCGACGGTGCCACGGCCGTCATCTACGCCGAGCTCGGTTTCCCCGCACCGCTGGCCAGGGGCCTGTTCGTCATCAGCCGGTCGGTGGGCATCCTGGCCCACGCCTGGGAGGAGACCGGGCAGGGCCGACGCAACAAGGGCCCCATCCCGCGATCCGTCCTGCCCGCCCGCCTGCACCCTGTCGATCCGCCTGCCCACGAGGAATCCGCGTCGTGACCCTTGTCAGGCCGCTGCCACGTCCTTAACGTATGGAAGCGCCTCACGGCGACCACCATGCGGGTCTAGCAAACCGCACAGCGGACCAAGATCAGCTTCCCGCTCTTTCCCACCCTCGCCGCCCATCGGGCCATCAGGCACTGGGTTTCGGCAGGGCCATGCCACGGAAGAGGGTTCATGGACAGACGCAGTTTTCTTGCCACAGCCGCGGCCGGCACGACCGCGAGCATCGCAGTTCTCAACTCACCGGCCCAGGCTGCTGAAGCGCCCACGGGCACCCTGGCAACGCCCGTCCCCCGGCAGGCGTTCGAGGCGACAGCGAAGAACTTCCCCAAGGCCGGAGGCAACCTGGCCAACCAGAACTACTCATCCCTCAAGAAGATCACCCCGCGCACCGTGAAGCAGCTCGGCGGGGCCTGGCACATCAATCTGGAGGGCGGCGACACCGGCCGCGCCCAGCAGTGCGCCGTCGTCGCACAGGACGGTGTGCTCTACGTCGCCACCACCCAGCAGAACATCTTCGCCGTCAACGGCCGTACCGGCGCGGTCAAATGGAAGACGAGCGTCGGCACCGAGACCACCAACATGCGCGGGGTCGCCCTCGGCCAGGGGCTCGCCTTCACCATCTCCGGCGCGAACATCATCTACGCCCTGAACCAGCGCACCGGCGCTGTCGTATGGACCAGGGAGATGCTCATCGAGGACCAGGGCGATCCCGGCTGCGACCCGGCCAGCGGCCAGTGCGGCGGCAGTAAGGGCAGCCTGGCCGGGGCAGTCGTCTACTGGGACGGCCTGATCTACGTCGGCACGCAGGGCAGCACCGCGGGCGCCCGAGGGCGCGGCTACGCCCTGGACGCCGCGACCGGCGAAGTCGTCTGGACGTTCTGGGGCGCACCCGGCCCCGGCGAGTTCGGCCATGACACCTGGGAGGGCGACACCTGGAAGACGGGGGGCGCGGTCTGCTGGATCCATCCCGCTGTCGATCCCGAACTCGGCCTCGTCTACTGGACGTTCGGCAACCCCTATCCGCGCACCGACGGCTCCACGCGTGGCGGGGACAACCTCTTCGCCAACTGCCTGGTGGCCATCGATGCCAAGACAGGGAAGCGGCGCTGGCACTTCCAGTCCGTGCATCACGACATCTGGGACTACGACGGCGTCATGTCGCCCGTGCTCGCGGACATCCAGATCAAGGGGCGCAAGCGCAAGGTCGTCGTGTACGGCAGCAAGACGGGCATGTACTACATCCTCGACCGCTCGACCGGCGACCCGGTGCACGGCATGGAGGAGCGGCCGGTGCCGCAGCACGCGGCGCAGAAGACCTCTCCCACCCAGCCCTTCCCGGGCGGTGAGCCCTTCGTCGAGACCGAGCCACGCATCGACAAGGCCACCCGCCCGGTGCCGTTCTACGCCACCGGGGGCCTGTTCGAGGTGCACTGGGACCGGCCCACCATCCTGTATCCAGGGGCAGGCGGCGGTGCGGACTGGTCCTCCCCGTCCTTCAGTCACCGCACGGGGCTGGTCTACGTCGGCTACGGGCTGATCAACTCCGCCTACTCCAACACCCACGACGGCCGGGTCAACACCGCCCGCCCGCTCGGCGAGTACTTCGCCGGCGGAGTCGTGGCGGTCGACCCCCGCACCAACACGGTCTCGTGGCGACGAGAGGGCGACTGGTCGCTCGCGCACGGCAACGGCGTCCTCAGCACCGCGAGCGGCGTGCTCTTCCAGGGGCGTCCCGACGGTGTCCTGACCGCCCTGGACGACTCCAATGGCGAGGAGCTGTGGACCTGGCAGTGCGGCGCGGGCGTCAACACGAGCCCCATGACGTATGAGATCGACGGTGAGCAGTACGTGGCCGTGCTCGCCGGCGGCAACGGGCTGCCCTACCCGGACATCCCGCGCGGCGATCACCTGTGGGCATTCAAGGTCGGGGGCAAGGTCGGCCCGGCCGCCGCACCCACTCCCCCGTCCAAGCGCAACCAGATCCGCGCGGCAGCCGTCAGCGGCGCGACCGCCGGCAACACGATCACCTTGGGCCGCGTCTGGGACAGCACGAAGAACGCGCCCGGGGCCGCGGAAAACCTGGTGTCACAGAACGCCATGTCCCCACAGCACCTCGCCGTCCCCCACGGCACCACGGTGACCTTCACCAATCCAGCGGCCAACAAGTCCGCCCACGGCGCCGTCGCGTTCTTCGAGGCCGAGTTCGACACCGGCTTGCTGATGCCTGGTGAGTCGTACACCCACACCTTCAACACGCCGGGTGAGTACTTCTACAACGACCCGATCTCCCCGCAGAGCACGGGCAAGATCGTCATCTCCTAGGGCGTGTTTCGAAAGTAGCGCCGACCGCCCTCCCGTGCTGCCCTCCGGGCCGGGGCGGATGCCCGACCGGTGCTTCCTCGCCCCCGCCCGGGCCCCTCACCTCTCTCCGGCGTGCCGCCTGCGCGGCGTGTCCTCGACAAGAGAAGGAAAAACCATGTCAGGAAGAACACTGCGAGCGAGAGCCCTGAGCACACGCTCGGCTGTCCTCGCCACACTGGGAATAACCGTTGCCATGGTCGTGGCACTCATCGCCACCGGCACCCTCAGCGTCGCCCACGGGCGGACCGGGACCGGCGCCAAGGAACTGGGCGATCCGGACTACGGCGTCTGCCGCGGTCTCGACCCCGACTGCTACCACGACTGGGGCAACTTCGATCCCGCCAAGGGCCACAAGATCCTGCTGTACACCCGCACGGCCGGCCCTCGCCACGCCAATCTCGGGCCCGCCCTGGCGGCCGGCCTGAACCCGCCGCTCACCGACGCGAACGTGGTCCAGAAGGCCATGATCAAGTTGGGTGAGACCGGCGGCTTCCAGGTGGACTACACCGAGGACGTCAGCCAACTCGCCTCCCCCAACACCCTGTTCAAATACAACGCGGTGGTGTTCTTCTCCACCAGCCGGGACGCACTGGACGACGCCGCACAGACATCGCTGCGGCAGTACGTCCGGGGCGGCGGCGGCTTCGTCGGCATCCACAACGCATTCGGCACCGAGTACAACTGGCCCTGGTACGAGGGGCTGCTGGGCAACGCCAACTTCTACGACCACGGCGCCTCCCAGCCCGGCACCGTTCAGACCGTCGAGCGCAAGGACGTCTCCACCAAGGGGCTTCCGGCCCGGTGGAACTTCACCGATGAGTGGTACAACCTGGCGCCCGCCCCCACCAAGGTGCGCGTGCTCGCCAAGGTCGACGAGAGCACCCTCGCCAAGGGCGTGACCGGCAACTACAACCACCCCGGACACGGCGACAACCACGCGGTGGCCTGGTGCCAGTACTACGACGGTGGCAAGTCCTGGGTGACCACGCTGGGCCACGACGCCAAGGAATTCACCACGGACGGTTCGTTCGCCGGCGCGGCCGAGTTCCAGAAGCTGATCGTGGGCGGCATCCAGTCGGTTTCGGGCATCAAGCCCTTCTGCAAGTAGTGCCGGCCCCGGGCTCCGCGCCGCGTCCGCCCTACGACGCGGCGCCGTGCCCGCGATCCGAAACCGTCCTCCGCAACCGCGTGGATCTGCCCGTTCGCGCCTCTTGCCACTGCTCTCCGCCATGTCTAGCGTAGGGAGCAATCCACCTGGCGGGACCGAAGAACCGCACAACGGATCCCGGGGTTGTCCCCAGCCGTGCTGCGCAAGGATCCTCCCGCCCCGCCCGCTCGCCGCAAGGCGCCCCGCCCATCACCGATCTCGCCTCACCCGAAGGGATTTCGACCATGCTTGAATCCACCGCACCCGCACCCGCACCGCAGGACCAGGCCACGTCCAGCACCACGGCCGTGGCCACCTGGTCCGCCCCGGACTTCACGGTCATCGAGACCGGCATGGAAGTCACCGCCTACTACCTCAACGACCTTTAGCAGACGCCCATATGCTGGTGCTCACGCTGGGCACGGCAGCTGGTGGAGGAGTTCCGCAGTGGAACTGCGCGTGCCCCGGATGCTCCGGGGCACGCGCCCACCCCGACCGGCGCCGCAGCCACGACTCCCTCGCCGTTCTCGGTAGCGGCCAGTCCTCCTGGTTCCTCATCAACGCGGGCCCCGACATCACGGAACAGATGGAAGCGCACCCCGAACTCCGGCCCGGAGCCGGCGGCGAGCGCACCCCCCTGGTCCGGATCCTCCTCACCGACGCCGAACTCGACCACACGCTGGGCCTTCTGAGATTGCGCGAGGCGCACCACCTGGAGATCTTCGCCACCGCGCCCGTCCGGCAGGCACTGCGCCAACGACTGGCCCTGGACACCGTACTCACGCCGTACACCTCCATCACCTGGCACGATCTGCCGCCGGCCGGGCAGACCCCGGCGGTGACCGCCGGAATCGAGGTGTCCGCCGTCCCCCTGTCCACCAAGCGCCCCCGGTACGCCTCCGATGCATTGGAGGACGACTCCTGGGTGGTCGCTGCCCGGCTCCACGACCCCGCCGGCGGGACGACGGCGCTCTACGCACCAGCGCTCGCAGTCTGGACCGAGGGCTTCGCGAAGGAAGCCGCCGGGGCCGACTGCGTCTTCGTCGACGGGACGTTCTGGGATGACGAGGAGCCGCGAAGGCTGGGTATCTCGGCACGGACCTCCACCGGGATGGGCCATCTGCCCGTCGACGGCCCCGGTGGCACGGCCGGGTGGCTGGCAGAGCTATCGGCCCGCTGCCTCTATACCCACCTCAACAATACGAACCCTCTCGTCGACCCCTCCGCCCCCCAGCACGGCGTCCTCGCCGAGCGAGGGCTCGAAGTGGCACAGGACGGCATGGTGATCGAACTATGACAACCGCACCCCCGCGTCCGGGCCGGGCCACAGCTCCCGCCGCACAGCCGGACAACAGCCCGCTGGCACCTGCCGCGTTCGAACACGAACTGCGGGAGCTCGCGCGGAGCCGCTACCACGACACCCACCCGTTCAACGTGCGGATGCACCAGGGCGGGCTCAGCCCCGCCGAGCTCCGCACCTGGGTGGTCAACCGGTTCCACTACCAGCGGAGTATCCCGGTAAAGGACGCGCTGATCCTCGCCAAGCTGCCCGAGCCGGCCATGCGGCGCTCCTGGCTGCGCAGGATCCAGGATCACGACGGCATCGAGGACGGCGAAGGCGGCATCGAGCGCTGGCTGCGGCTCGGCGAGGCCGTCGGCGTCGACCGCGCGGAAATGGAATCGGGCGAGTCCGTCCTCCCCGGGGTGCGCTTCGCCGTCGACGGCTACGTGAACTTCTGCCGGCTGAGCCCCGCTCCGGAAGCCGTGGCGTCCTCGCTCACCGAACTGTGCGCGCCGAACATCATGCTGACCCGCCTGGAGACCTTCCCCCGCTACTACCCCTGGATCGACGAACAGGGCCTCGCCTACTTCCGCAGCAGGGTTCCACAGGGACGCCGTGACGGGGCTGAGGCCCTGACCTGGGTCACCGACTGGGCGCGGACCCGCTCCGGACAACTGGCAGCCCTGTCGGCCCTCTCCTTCAAGTGCGACATTCTGTGGTCCCTGCTCGATGCCGTGGAGCACGGAAGCCGACCGGGGAACACACCGTGACCACCTCCGATCCGGACCACTGGTACCCGCGGCCGGCACCCGGCGTCCTCCTGCGACACGACCGGGCGCGCGGTCATCACGTCCTGCTGATGCCCGAGCGCGTGGTCGTACTGACGGGCAGCGCCCGTCACGTGGTGGAACTGTGCGACGGCACGCGCACGGTCGCCCGGATCGCCGAAGAGCTGCGGGCGCGCTTTCCCGGAGCTCCCGTCAACGCAGAAGTGGGTCCGTTCGTGGAACGGATGCACAAGGAAGGCTGGATCCGGTGAGCACGATCGCGCCCCCCTGGGGACTCCTGGCAGAGCTGACGCACGCCTGTCCACTGCACTGCGGCTACTGCTCCAACCCACTGGAACTGACCCGCCGCTCCCACGAACTGGCCGCCGAGCAATGGGTGGACGTGTTTCACCAGGCGGCGGAGCTCGGCGTGCTGCAGACCCACCTCTCCGGTGGCGAACCGCTGCTCCGCAAGGACCTCGAGACCATCGTCACCGGCGCGGAGGAATCCGGCATCTACACCCAGCTGGTCACCAGCGGTTCAGGGCTCACCGAAGACCGCCTCCGATCCTTGACCGGCGCGGGACTGCGCAGCGTCCAGCTATCCGTCCAGCACGCGGAACCCGCCGCCTCGGACCGTATCGCGGGAAGCCGGGCGTTCGCCGCCAAGGAGGCCGCGGCAGCACTCGTCACCGGGGCCGGGCTGCCCCTGGGCGTCAATGCCGTACTTCACCGGCACAATCTGGACGCCGTCGACGGCCTCGTGGAACTCGCGCTGCGCTGGGGTGCGGACCGGATCGAGCTGGCCAACACCCAGTTCTACGGATGGGGCCTGCTCAACCGGGAAGCGTTGATGCCTGGCCGTGACCAGGTGGCCCGTGCGGTCGAGTCCGTCAACAGATGGCGGGAGCGGCTGGAGGGAGGCCTGGAGATCGTCTGGGTCGCGCCGGACTACTTCGACGGAGTGGCCAAACCCTGCATGGGAGGGTGGGGAGCTGTCTCCCTCACCGTGACCCCTGACGGCACGGTCCTTCCCTGCCCGGCGGCAGGCACCCTGCCGGGGCTCGACCCGGCCAACGTCAAGGACCGGGCGCTGCGCTGGATATGGGAGGAGTCCAAGGCGTTCAACCTCTACCGAGGAACCGACTGGATGCGCTCTCCGTGCCGGACCTGCGACCGACGCGACCAGGACTTCGGCGGCTGCCGGTGCCAGGCCTTCGCCCTGACCGGCGACGCCACACGCACCGACCCGGCCTGCACCCTCTCCCCCGACCACACGGCACTGACGGCCCTCACCCTCTCCGCTCCCGGCGAGGTGACCGATCTGGTTCCCCGCCGTCCGACCACCGGCCATCGGTCCGCCTCCCGCGTCTGAGCCCTGACACGGTTGCACTTGGTCAGTAGCGGCGCGCAGAGGCTGTGATCATCGCCCTCCGCACGTTCGACCCGTCGATGACCCGGTGCTCACCCGCATCAATGGCATCTACGCGAACCGTGCTGAGCGTGCTGGGTGGTCAGCCGCACATGGGCACTCTGCTCACCGAAGCCGGCATAGTCGTTGTCGCGCTGGACGACCTCGAAGAAGACATCCCCAATGGTCGTGGTGTAGAAGTGGCGGAACTGGCCACGCTCGTCGCAGTCGTAGAGGATGCACAGCTCACGGTAGGTCCGCAGTTCGCCGGGCCCGAAGACATGGCGCGCGGCCAGGTCGTCGTAGTAGTTGTCGGGGACCGGCAGGACATGTCCCGTGCCGCCGACCCACCGCGCGGCACCGACGATGTCGTCGGTGGCCAGGGCGATGTGCTGGGAGGCGCGATGAGAGGCGCCCGGCGCCGGGTCGATGCTCAGCGCGATGCGCACCGATTCGTCCTGGTTGCTGACGGCCCGGCTGCGCCGCAGGCCGTACGGGTCGGGAACATCGACGCCACCGTGCGGCTGGAGCCCGATCACACTGCGGTAGAAGAGGAGGGCTTCGTCGTACTGGTGCCACGGCTGGGTGAGGGCAACGTGGTCGACACCCGTGATGGGCCCGGAACGCGACGAAGGATCCGCTAGGCGGGCGAAGTCGTCCAGCCAGTCGGGCAGGTCGTGCCGGCCGGATGCGCAGAAGAACAGCTCGGTGCCGTCGGGAGCGGCAACCGTCTCCAGCAGGACGTCCGTGCGGGCGCGACGGCGCGGCAGAACCGGCGCCCCGAGCGACTCGGCCCGTTTGGCCGCAGCCCCGGGGTCCGGTGACTCGATGCCGAGGGCCGCGAGACGTGGCCCGCTGCCGCCGGTGGCGGGCTCGGTGTTCACCAGGACACGCGCGGCACCCTGCTCCCAGAGGTCTACGGGCTTGGAGAGGTGCTTTCCGGTACGGGAGAATCCCAGCGCCTGGAGCAGCAAGGCGACCGGCTCCGTGTCCATGGTGACCAGTTCGGCAAAGGCAATACCGGTGGGCGCGGCAGCTGCGGGAAGTTCAAGTACTCCGGCGGCTTCCTGCAACGCAGTGAGGGAACGCCGCGCGTCGATGGCCGTACGGCCGGAGTCCGCCTGGCGGAAGACATCGTTGAAGACTTCCAGCGAGAGCGGCCCGTCGTATCCGGTCCGCACCACGGACCGAACGAATTCCGCAAGGTCGAAGTCACCCTGGCCGGGGAAGCACCGGTAGTGGCGGCTCCATTGCAGGACGTCCATCCCCATGAGCGGGGCATCAGCGAGCTGAACGAAGAAGATCTTCTCTCCGGGAAGCGCGGCGAAGCCCGCGGGGTCGCCGCCGCGGGCCAGGACATGGAAGCTGTCCAGACAGACGCCGAGAGCAGGATGGTCCGCTGCCTCGACAATGCGCCAGGCGTGGTCATACGTGTTGACGTGACGCCCCCACGCAAGGGCCTCGTAGGCGACGCGGATCCCGTACTCGTCCGCCAGCTCGGCCAGTTCACGCAGTTGAGCTGCGGCAAGAGCATCGTCGTCGCGGGTGTGCGCGGAGACGTTGGAGCACGCCAGCACGGTGTCGGCGCCGAGTCGACGCATGACACAGAACTTGTGCTCGGCCCGGCGCATACTTCGGGCGAAGGCGTCGGCGGACAGCCCTTCGACGTCCCTCATCGGCTGGTAAAGGAAGAGTTCGAGGCCCAGGTCCGCCGCCCGCGCCCTGATCTGTTCGGGCGTGAGCGGACTGGCCAGCAGGTCGTTCTCGAAGATCTCCACACCGTCGAACCCCGCACGGGCCACGGCATTGAGCTTCTCGGTCAGCGTTCCACTGACCGAGACAGTGGCGATGGACGTACGCATCGTGATCCTTCTTCTGGCTTCAGCTGCGTGGATCCGGGACCCTTACGAGGTCGGCGACATCAGCGAGCATGCGTTCCACATCGGGTTCGCATCGGGTGAAGAACCGGAAAGCGTCCGCGGCCTGCAGAGCGACCATTCCCGATCCGTCCAGCGTGGTGCAGCCCAGTGCGCGCGCCTCGGCGAGCAGCCGTGTCTCCAACGGCCGGTAGACGACTTCCGCCACCCACAGCCGCGGGTGGAGGAGTTCGGGCGCGAACGGAATGCCGGGATGCGCACTCATCCCGGTCGGGGTGGCATGCACCAGGCCGTCGCAGTGGGCCAGTTCCCGGGCGAGGTCCCGCGGGGCACCGGCAACCACCGGTTTCTTGGGGAAGATGGCGTTCAATGAGGCCACGAGCGACCGGGCACGCGCCTCGTCGGTGTCGACCAGGGTCAGGTGTCCGGTGCCCAGGGTGAGCATGGCGTGGGCGACGGCCGCCCCGGCGCCACCGGCTCCCAGCTGGACCACGCGTGAGGTGGAAGCATCGGGCAGCCCCCGGGCGAACGCCGCACCGAATCCGGTGACATCGGTATTGTGCCCGGTGGCCCGTCCGTCCCGGAAGACGATCGTGTTCACGGCGCCGAGCGCTTCTGCCTGCGGATCGAGGGCGTCCAGGTACGGGATGACGGTCTGCTTGCAGGGGTGGGTGATGTTGAGCCCGTTGTACCCGAGGTCGCGGGCCGCATGCACGAGGTCGCCCACCCTCTCCGGGCCGGCACCAAAGGCATCCAGGTCGAGGAGCTTGTACAGGTATCGCAGCCCCTGCCGGTCCGCCTCGCGTTCGTGCAGAGCGGGACTGAGCGACGTGGTGATGCCCGCGCCGATCAGCCCGATAAGGTACGCACCCGCCGTCACCGCGACGCGCCACCCAACAACCCCGCGTGGCTCGTCAACGCGCGTACGTCCCCGCCCGGTCCCGCACCGCAGATCACCGCGTCCGCCGCGCCCGCCACGTAGCCGCGGTGACGGGACTCCCCACGGAGATGAGTACCCGTCAGGACGACGTCGACGAGGCAGCCTTCGTGGCTGCTCTGCCTGGGGTCGGCCTCCAGTCCGTGTGCGGCTGCGGTCCGGTGGCAGAGCTTCTCCACATCGACGAGGCCGACGCTACTGCAGGGGGCCGACTCTCGAGTGCCGAGCAGATCGAGGCCGGGCCCGTCGAGAACGAGCGCCCTCACGATCGCCCGCATGGGGATCCGGTCCATCACACCTCCAGTAATGTACGAACCAGTACGTTACTTATAGCAAGGGTGGGGCACGACGAGAAGCCCTCGCACCGAAGGATCCGGACACAGCCCCGCTCCTACAATCACGGGACACTCACAACGCACCGGAGGAGCAGGGCATGTCCAGCGCCCAGAAGTCAGCGCCGCCCGCCGAGCGTCAGCGCGACGCGGCTCGCACCCGGGCAGAGATCCTCACGGTGGCGACCAGAGAGTTCGCCCGGGACGGCTACGCAGGCGCGCGGGTCGACAAGATCGCTGCCCTCACTCGCACGACGAAGCGGATGATCTACTACTACTTCGGCGGCAAGGAACAGCTCTTCACCTCGGTGCTCGAAGCGGCCTACTCGGAGATCCGCCAACTGGAGGGCGAACTCGACGTCGAACACCTCGATCCCGTCGCCGCCACCCGCCGACTGGTCGAGCTGACGTTCGACCACCACGAGGCGCATCCCGACTTCATCCGGCTCGTCAGCATCGAGAACATCCACGAGGCAGAACACATCATCGGCTCCGAGAAGTTGAGCCGGCTCGGCTCTCCCGCGGCCGGGGTACTACAGCGCATCCTGAGGTCAGGACGGGAAGCGGGGCTCTTCCACGCGGAGGTCGACGCCATCGACGTACACGCGGTGATCAGCTCCTTCTGCTTCTTCCGCGTATCGAACCGGCACACATTCGGCGCACTGTTCGGCCGCGACCTGGTCGCCCAGGACAGCCGGGACCACTACCGGAACATGCTCGCAGACATGATCATCGCCTACCTCACCGCACCGTCCACACCCCATGGTCCGATGACCGCCGGCCCTTGCCCTTGACCCGGGCCCGACTCGCACCATCGTTCTTCGGCATCGACGCAGCCGGCCGAGGGACCACCGGGAGACACGCTCGATGAAGTTGCAATGGCCAACGGTCACCTCTGGGCGTGACCCCAGGGAGGGAGAAGGCCACGCCAACTCCGAAGGCCGGACGCACCATTGCCACCGAGACGGGGGCCGGGGCGAGGCCCCCCGCGCAGAGGGCTCCGGTCAGCCCGAGACGCTCGCCCGGCCGTTCTCGATGTGCCCCATCAGCCGGCGCCGGAAGGCGTCGTCCCCGTCGACGGAGACGTCCAGGTCGTACCAGCCGTGCGCGTCGGCCGCCGAGTGCACAACAGTGCGGCTGCGCCCCGGCTTGACCTTGACTGTCCTGGTCCAGTCGCGCAGGTCCGCCTCGTCGACGTATCCCCGAGGCCGCACGTTGAAGGTGAGCGCCGTCCGCCCCGTGTTGCGCAGCGTGAGATGCAGATCGCGCTCACGGGCGTCGACCCGCGACGCAACCTCGGCCCGGGCACCGTCCTTCGCGGACCCGGCGAACTCACGGCGGAAGCCGTTCGGCCCCGTCACCGTGAACCGGTACGCCGCGCCGGTGACGGGCACCGTCCACCGCGCCGTGCCCTTCACGTCCCGGTGCTGGGGTACGGGGAACTCGCCCGCGTACGGATACAGCGCGAAGTGCGCCGACGAGCGCCCCGTGTTGCTGAGGGTCACCCGCACCGCGCCATCCACCACGTTCGCCTGCGCGTCCGGCTGGTACGGCAGTGCACGGGCCGGACGCGCGCCCGGCTCCTGCACGGGCATGCGCTGCACGAGCGGCGGCCTCGGCGACCAGCGGCCGCTGAACGGCGGGATTGCGCCCGGCTGCTCCACCTCGGGTCGGCGACGTCCTCGCGAGAAGTCGAATGCGGAGGTCAGGTCGCCGGCAACGGTGCGCCGCCAGTCGCTGATGTTCGGTTCCTTCACCCCGGTCCAGCGCTCCAGGAAGCGGATCACGGAGGTGTGGTCGAAGACCTCGGAGCAGACGTAGCCGCCGATGGTCCATGGCGACACGACGAGCATCGGCACCCGCATGCCGAGTCCGGTGGGCTTGCCCTCCCACTGCTCCTCGGCCACCTCGGGCGAGGCGACCGGCGGCGGCACATGGTCGAAGAAGCCGTCGTTCTCGTCGTAGTTGATGATGACGGCGGTGTGCCGCCACACGTCGGGGTGCTTGCCCAGCGCGTCCAGGACCTTGTAGACGATCGTCGCGCTGTGGATCGGCGAGGAGACGCTCGGGTGCTCCGAGTCGACCGCGGAGGGCACCAGATAGGAGACCTGCGGCAGCGTGCCCGCCGCCACGTCCCTGGCGAACTCCTCGGCCAGCGTTCCTGTCTCCAGCCGACGCAACGCCCTCTCGAAGAGGCGGCGTTCGGCCCTGTCCAGGGTGGCGACGCCCTCCTCCAGCAGGTCGAACAGCCGCTCCCGCTCGGCTGCGTCCGCGTCCCGCACGGCGGAGTAGAACGACTCCATGTACGTGTGCCCGCCGGTCTTCGCCAGCGCCTTGCGGGCGATGGCCTTGAAGGTGGCGAAGAACTCGATCTGGTTGTCGGTGAAGTTCTCCCACTCGGTGTACGTGCGCCAGCTGCGCCCGGCCTTCTCCAGTCGCTCCGCGTAGGTGCCCCAGTCGTATCCGGGGTGGGTGCCCTCGTCGTACGCGTCGTTGTCGACGGCCCGCCGGCCGTTCGGCTCGTTGCCCGTCTTGCCGCTCCACAGGTGGTTGCGGTTGGGGCTGGTCGAGGAGTGGATGGAGGAGTGATAGGCGTCGCAGACCGTGAAGGTGTCGGCCAGCTCGTAGTGCAGAGGGATGTCACGGCGGTCGTAGTACGCCATGGTGGCGGCCGTCTTCGCGGACACCCAGCCGTTCATCCACCCGTCGGCCCACGCCTTGCCGCCGCCGCTCCAGGAGTGGTCGAGCGCACCGACGTACTGGAGGTCCTGCTTCTGCGTCTCGGCGGCGCCGCGCACCGGGAACGGCAGAACGGAGGTGCCCAGCGGTGCGGGCTGCTCGAAGACCGGCTTGCCCGAGGGCAGCTCGACGGCGTTGCGGTCCGCGAAGCCGCGTACGCCCCGGAGCATCCCGAAGTAGTGGTCGAAGGAACGGTTCTCCTGCATCAGGATCACCACGTGCTTGATGGCTCCGAGCCCGTCGCGGCCGCCGGACCCCGCCGGATGTGCCGGCTGCGCGGCTATCGCGGCCTGCAGCGAAGGCGGCAGCAGCGACCCCGCCGCCGCAGCGCCGAGCGCACCGCCGCCGAGCGCGAAGAGTCGTCGCCGTGAGATGTCCGTGGTCAAGTTGAGCCTCCCGAGTTCTGTCGTACAGCCGGGAAGCTAATCAAGCCCGGTGGCGCAGGGAAGGATTTCGTACGGCTTCGCGGTGAACCTCCAACAGGTCGTACGGGAAAGTCCAACCGCCCAGCACGCGTCCCCAGCAGACCCGCCCCGCCCCGTCCGCAGCGCCCAGCTCGTCGTCGACGGCGGCTGGACCCCCGTCCTGCCCGGCGCCCATCACATCCGGGTGCCGCTGGCATCCGCCATGAGGAAGGACGAGGCCGGTCGACCGTTGTGCCGGTGGGTCCACACCAGCCGATCGATCCGCGCGTTCAGCCGCCGGAGCATCTCGACATGGTCGCTTCACTGGTTCTCAGACCGACTCCTTCGGGCCATCACCCACGCGGCGAAGTCCTCGATGCCGTCGATGAGCGCCTCGAACCGGAAGGAGTGGAAGAGGTCGAAGGCATGGTGTGCGCCGGGCAGTTCGACGTACGTGACCGGCGAGGCGGAGACGGAGCGCAGAGCGGCGACAAGGGCCCTGGGATTGTCGTTGTCCACCAGTTCGTCCAGGTCCCCGTGCGCGATGAGGAACGGTGGTGCATCCGCCCGGACGAGGTTCACCGGCGAGGTTGCCGGGTCTCCGTCGAAGTACTCCGCGAGAAAGCCGTTGAGTGCGACGGCTCCCGCCACGGAGGTGTCCGCCTCCTCGAACCCGGGCTGGTAGGCCGGCTCATTAGGGGTGAGTGCGGCCTGCGCCGCCATGTGCCCACCCGCGGAGCTCCCCGCCACGAACACGGCCGCCGAGGGCGCCGCGCCGTACTCCGCTGCGTGTTCGCGCGCCCAGGCAATGACCTTCTTCGCGTCGATCAGATGGGCAGGATGCGGGAAGTCGGGCCTCAGCCGGTAGTTGGCGCTGATGCAGACCCAGCCCTGGCCGGCGAGCCGGTAGAGCAGGGGCAGCGACTGAGTGTTCTTGCGGCCCTGGTCGTAGTGTCCACCATGGAAGTGGATCATTACGGAGCCGCCCTCGGGGCGTGAGCGGTGGTGGTAGACGTCGAGGAGGTTGCGGCGGCCCCCGTCCCCGTAGCTGAGGTTGCCCACCCGCTTGACGTCGCGGCGGCGGCGGAAAACGGGTCTGAGCAGGATGCGTGCCAGCGGCGGCCGGCGGTGTGTCCCCGAACCGGCGCCGAGCGCTTCGTCCAGGGCGCCCCGCACCACGGACGCCGCCCGTATCCCGCGCAGGGTGACCACCACCAGCCCGGCAGCCGCGACCGCCGCCACCCCGACATTCACCCGGTCAGGGGTGGTGGCGATATCGCCCTCCGAGAAGGCCAGTGCCGTCGATGCCACCAGAGCGTAGAGAGCAACGTGCGGAATCTCGTTGAAGACCAGGCCGAGCCGGTAGCTGAAGTAGAAGAGCGGTTTGGGCCCGCGTATGCGAACCAGGCAGAACACCACGATCAGTACGGCCAACACCACGGTCACCAGATAGCCCACAGCCACCACAACACCCCGTTCGACACTCGCCCTGACAAATATGCTCTGTGGTATCACGGATGTGATGACACGCGCAGGGTGAAGTGCCCCCCGCGATCGTGTACTTGAGGCAGCCAGCCCAAAGGGCAGCGAAGAGCGCCACGGTACGGATGGGCTGCCGAGGCTCTCGCCCATTCCCACGACAGCGCTCGGTCACGCCCTCCAGCCACTCGACGCATGGGCGAACACCTGGGCGCAGGCGCACGAGCAGAACGATCCGAATCCTGGGGAGGGATGAAGGTCGCGGGCTCTTCGGTCCTTGCCGGCCGCGGAGTCCCTGGGCCCCGGGTGCCGCAGCGCGGCCGACGTGGGGAGATCGACGCCCCGATGCCCCTCCCGACGTCATCGCAGCGGGAGCGGGCAACAGATCTCAGGTCCGCCGCAGCCGGCGCCGGACGGCCTCCAGCGCGGTGCTCACCTCGGCCAGCCGCAGCGGACGGGCCAGCAGCGCCACCGTAAGGAGGAGGACCGCCGCCCCCGCGCCCGCGGCGGCGAGATCACCGAGCCCGGCCCCCTGCATGTCGACGGCGCCGGCCACCACGTACGCCAGGAGCCCCGCGGGCACGCACGCGGCGACCAGCCGCACATGCGCCCACACCACGGGTGAACGCACGGCCGAGGGGCGGGCCGTTCCGCTCCCGGAGACCCTCCGGTGCAGGACGTACGCGGTGACGGCGAAGCCGGCGAACAGCGCGACGGAATACGCCCCGGCCATCCCCGTGACGGCCCAGCGCGCCGGCAGCAGCAGATAGGAGGCGACCGCGAGACCGGCCTGGAGCGCGGCGATGACCAGGTTCAGGAAGAACGGCGTACGGGTGTCGCTCATCGCGTAGAACCCCCGGGAGAGCACGTACTGCCCGGAGAAGGCGATGAGCCCCGGCGCGAAGGCAGCCATCATGCCCGCCATCACCGTGATGTCCGCCGGGCCCGTGGCTCCGTACCCGAACACCGACCCCATCACCCACGGCGCGAGCGCGAGCAGAGCAGCCGCGGCCGGGATCACCACGGCGGCGGAGGTCCGCAGGGCGTAGGAGACGTCCCGCCGCACCCCGAGCAGGTCGCCCTCGGCCGCCGCCCTGCTCATCCGCGGCATCAGCGCGGTGACGAGGCTGACGGTCACGATGCCCTGCGGCACCACCCAGAGCTGGTAGGCGTAGCTGTACGCGGTGTAGCCGGCTCCGCCCGCCACATTCTGGTCGACGGCGTGCTGCCCGGTCGCGGTGGAGAGCCGGGTCACCACCCAGTAGGCGGCCTGGTTGGTCAGCACGAGCATGACCAGCCAGCCGGCCGCACGCAGCGGCCGGGTGAGTCCGCTGCCGCGCCAGTCGAACCGCGGCCGCCAACGGAACTTCGCGGCACGCAGGGCGGGTACGAGCGCCAGGGTCTGCACCACGATCCCGGCCGTGGTCCCCCAGCCGAGCCACTGGGCCTGTGCGGAGGTGAGGCTGCCGTTCGAGCCGGCCGCGGTCGCGAGGAAGAGCCCGAACACCGCGATGATCACGACGTTGTTGAGGACCGGGGTCCACATCATCGCCCCGAACCTGTTACGGGCGTTGAGCACCTGTCCCAGGAGGGTGAAGAGCCCGTAGAAGAGAATCTGGGGCAGGCAGTAGCGGGCCAGTGCGATGGTGAGTTCTGCCTGGTGACCGTCGTAGGTGGGGGCGTAGACGGAGATGATCAGCGGGGCACCGACGACGGCGAGTGCGGTGAGGGCGAGCAGCCCGGCCGTGCAGAGCGTGAGAAGCCGGTCGGTGTAGGCGGCCCCGCCGTCGGTGTGTTCCCTGGCCGCCCGGACCAGTTCGGGGACGAAGACGGCGTTGAGGGCGCCACCGATCAGCAGCATGTAGAGGATGTTGGGCACGGTGTTGGCGACCGTGTAGCCGTCGGCGCGCAAGGTGGTGCCGAGGGCGGCGACGACGACCGCCGAGCGTATGAATCCGGTCGCCCGCGAGACGACGGACCCGGCGGCCATGACTGCGCCGCTGCGCAGCACCGAGCCGGAGCCCCGCTGCAGCTGCTCCTCCTCCTGCGCGGCGACCGGGCCGGTGGTCGCGTCCGCGGCCGTCACCGGCGGTCCTGGCAGTCCAGGGACGTCCGGTACAGGATGTTGCCGGCTGCTCCGCGCACCGATGTCTCCCACTCTCCGAGGGTCTCCACGACCTTCTTCACCGGCGCCGGACAGCTGCAGGCCGGCCAAGGAGCGGTCTTGGGGATCGAACGTGGAGAATATCGGACGTGGAGCGCGCCGCTCCTGGGCGGTGGGTGTGGGCGGTCCGGGGGCCCGGGCCTTGCGGGCGGACGCCGGGCCGGCCGTTCCCCGTGGGCCCGGAGTGGCTCTCCGATTCCCACGGCGTCCCGGCCGGTCACCGACGCGCCCTGGTGGCCGACACCGTCGGCCCGTTGCGCACCGAGCACAGCCCGGCCGGCTCACAGCTGACCTTCCCCTCGCCGGTACGGACCGTCATCCGGTCCGTACCGTTGCACGAGAAGTGATCACCGGCTGCTACCGGGCGGGCACCGCCTCACGGCAGTTCCCGGCTACTGCGCTCCCGGCTGGAGCGTTCCTGGTTGGGCGGGTGCGACGTCCACCGCCTCCGTCTTCGGATTGCGCCGCTGCCGCTTCGCCATCCAGGTCGCGAACCAGGAGAGCAGCATGCACATCCCGATGTAGATCGGCGAGATCACCATCACCACAGGGATGAAGGGAAGATCGTAGTCGAGGTTGGAGGCGATGAGCTTGCCCGCGTGGAGGAATTCCTCGTATGTGATCAGATAGCCGAGCGATGTGTCCTTCAGCGCGACCACCAACTGGCTGATGATGGTGGGCAGCATCGCGCGGACCGCCTGCGGGCCCAGGACGAAGGTCGTGACCTGCGTCTTGCGCATGCCCAGGGCGAACGCCGCCTCGTGCTGGCCGCGTTCCACCGAGTTGATGCCGGAACGGAACACCTCGGCGAGCACCGAGCCGTTGTAGAGCGTCAGCCCGGCGACCAGGGCCGGCAGCGGCTGCACCTTCAGCGCGACGAAGATGAAGAAGATCATCACCAGTACGGGCATGGCGCGGAAGAACTCGACGAGGACGGTGGCGACCCAGCGCACCGGCCGGTGGTCGGAGAGCCGTCCGACGGCGAGGACGGCCCCGAGCGCCAGCGAGAGCACGGCGGCGTACGCGAACGCCTTGAGGGTGTTGCCAAGGCCGCGCAGGAGCAGTTCCTGGATGCCCTTGTACTCGAAGGGTGACCACTTGGCGCTGGTGAACTGGTCGGTGTCGAAGAGCAGGTAGATGACCCAGCCGACCAGGGCGAGGATCAGGACCGTCGAGATGACCCCGTAGACGAGGTGCCGTCTACGGGTCAGCGGCCCCGGGATGTCGTAGAGGGCCGTGGCGGAGGGTGCGGAGTGGGTGGTCATCGGGCGACTCCCCAGCGCTTCTCCAGCACGTTGAAGACCGCACTGATGGACAGAGTGATGATCAGGTACCCGACGGCGATCCAGACGAAGGTCCAGATGATGCTGAATCCCAGTTCGTTGAGGGTCTTGTAGGTGCCGAGCAGTTCGGTGACGCTGAACGCCCCGGCGATGGCCGAGTTCTTGGCCAGCGCGATGAGCGTCGACCCGACCGGCGGGATCACGGAGCGGAACGCCTGTGGCAGCACCACGTTGCCGAGCGTCTGGCCGAACGTCATTCCCAGGCTGCGGGCGGCCTCGCCCTGGCCGGTGGGCACGGTGTTGATCCCGGAGCGAAGCACCTCGCAGATGAACGCGGAGGTGTAGCAGCCGAGCGCGATGACCGCGAAGACCTTGAACGGCAGCACCAGGCCGAAGCGCGGCAGACCGAGCAGGACGGCGAAGAAGAGCAGGGTCAGCGGGGTGTTGCGCAGCACCATGACCCAGACCGTGCCGATCACCCGGAACGAGCCGACCGGTGCCACCCGGCAGGAGGCCATCACGAATCCGAGCACCAGCGCCAGGATCGAGGCGTAGACGGTGAGTTCGACGGTTCCGAGGAAGCCCTTGCCGTAGAGCGAGAAATTCTCGGTGAGTACGTCCATGGTTCTGGTCGTCCTCTCAGGTCGCCGGGTAGCGGTCGATGGGCGGCGGCTTCGGCGCGGGCGCCCCGGAGAGGCCGAGCGTGGCCTCGAACGCCTTCTTCCAGTTGCCGTTCTTCTCGTTGGCCTCCAGCGCGTCGTTCAGCGCGGACCGCAGGGCGTTGTCGCCGCGCGGTACGCCGATGCCGTACGGCTCCTCGGAGAAGGGCTTGCCGACGACCTTCATCTCGTCGGGCGCCTTGGCGGCGAACCCCAGCAGGATCGCGTCATCGGTGGTGACGACGTCGACCTGGTAGGTCAGCAGGTTGTCGACACAGATCGAGTACGTGTCGTAGGAGACCAGGTGCGCCTTCGGGTAGTCGGCGGCGATCCGCTGGTACGGGGTCGAACCCGCTGCCGAACAGACCGTCTTGCCCGCCAGGTCCTGCGGGCCGTGGATGTCGTTCTCGTCCGTGCGGACCAACAGCCCCTGCCCCGCCATGTAGTAGGGGCCGGCGAAGCCGACGAGCTTCTTGCGCATGTCGTTGATCGTGTAGGTGCCGACATAGAAGTCGATCTGCCCGTTCTGCAACGCCGTCTCGCGGTTGGCCGAGGCGATCGTCTTGAACCGGATCTTCTTCGGGTCGAAGCCCAGCGAGGCCGACATCATCCGGGCGATCTCGATGTCGAAGCCGGAGTAGACCCCGGTGGCCGGGTCCTTCTCACCCAGATAGGGCTGGTCCTCCTTGGCGCCCACCCGCAGGTACCCGCGCTTCTTGGCCTGCGTCCAGGTTCTGGAGTCCGGCAGCCGGAATCCGGTGTCGACCTTGTAGACCGGCAGCTCGGCGGCCTTCGGCCCCTTCACGGGCGGGCTGCCGTCCTTGCCGCAGGCGGCGGCGAGAACGGCCAGCAGGAGGCCGGCACAGGCGGCCAGTACTTTTCTCGTACGCAACACATGGCCTCCCGTCAGTGCTTGAGGATCTTGGACAGGAAGTCCTTGGCGCGGTCACTCTCCGGCGCGGTGAAGAAGTCCTCCGGGACGCGGTCCTCGACGATGCGGCCGTCGGCCATGAAGACGACCCGGTTCGCGGCCGAGCGGGCGAACCCCATCTCGTGCGTGACGACGACCATGGTCATGCCCTCCTGGGCGAGCTGCTGCATCACTTCCAGCACCTCGTTGATCATCTCCGGGTCGAGCGCCGAGGTGGGCTCGTCGAAGAGGAGCGCCTTGGGGTCCATCGCGAGAGCACGGGCGATGGCCACGCGCTGCTGCTGGCCGCCGGAGAGCTGGGCCGGGAACTTGTCGGCCTGCGAGGCGAGCCCCACCCGTTCCAGCAGTTCGCGAGAGCGCCGGTCGGCCTCGTCCTTCTTCCGCTTGCGCACCTTGAGCTGGGCGAGCGAGACGTTGGCCAGCACGGTCTTGTGCGCGAACAGGTTGAACGACTGGAAGACCATGCCGACTTCGGCCCTCAGCTGCGCCAGCCCCTTGCCTTCCTCGGGAAGGGGTCTGCCGTCCAGGGTGATGTGGCCCGACTCGATCGTCTCCAGCCGGTTGATGGTCCGGCAGAGCGTTGACTTGCCGGAGCCGGAGGGGCCGATGACCACCACCACCTCCCCGCGGCCGACGGTGAGATTGATGTCCTGCAGTACGTGCAACTTTCCGTAGAACTTATTGACGTCACGCAGCTCGATCAACGGATCGACGGCCATACGCTGCCCTACCCACTTATCGCTTTGTCGAGGTCAGCGCAAACTATCCATCCCGGCAAGGGACTTCACACCCGACACGCGTAATTGGGGCATAAGGCGTTTTATCTCGCCGCATCGCGGAGCAGCGTTCCGACCGCCCGCTCCGGGCGTCCGTCCCGCCCCTCGACCTACCCCTCGGCCGACTCCGAGTACAGCTGGGACAGCTCCGGGCTGCCCGACATCGCCCAGTCCAGACCGGCCTCGACCACATCGATCTCACGGCCGGACGCGAGCCGCACCACGGGCTGGCCACTCGGCCAGATATGCCAGAGCGCGCCGGGAACGTTGCGCACCAGGACCGTGCCGAGATAGAGCCCCGCGTCGTTGCCAAGCCAGGGCAGCTCCTCCGGGTCGTCGCGCCAACGCGGTGGCAGCTGGTCCAGCGCCGCCAACGAGGCCGGGCTGTCGTCGAGTTCGAGACCGAGCTCCCCGGCCCGGACGCGCAGCAGGTCACATTCGGCGAGGAGCTGGGCCACGCCTTCCGGATCGGCGTCGACGGCGGCTGCGAGCCCCGCCTCACGCGTTCCGTCGTGACGCTTACGCCAGTTGTCCAAGAAAGGGATGTTCATACCGCTCAGGGTCGCATCCCGGCCCGGGTCCGCACCATAAGGCGCGCGGCCTGTCGTTCGACTGCTGAACACCAGACGTACCTCGTGTGTTCACCCCGACACCCTCGGCGATCCCGCCGACCGGCCGGTAAATGGGGTGGTGACGTTCCGGCGCGTGCTGATACGTTCACGATCATGTGCAGCCCCGAGTCGGACAGAAGCTAGCCACCGGTCCCCCGGTGGCCTCCCGGACCGGCCGGACCTCGTCCGCTCCGGCCACGTACGGCTGCCGCCCCGGACCCATGCGGTGCGGGCTGCGCCTCGGCGCATGCACAAGGGTGAGGACTCCCCGGTACTCACGGCTCCGTCGATGTGCCGTGTCACGGCCACGATCGCAGTGACCGTTCTGCCGCGTTGCCGCTCGTGAAACGAGCGGGTGCGGCCCGCATCCCCGACCGGTTTCTGTCCATCAGCCGTCCATGGGGTTCCTTCATGCCGTTTTCCGTCTACGCACTCGGGCTCGCCGTCTTCGCCCAGGGCACTTCCGAATTCATGCTGTCCGGCCTTCTCTCCGGCATCTCCGATGATCTGCACGTCTCCATCCCCGCCGCTGCGCTGCTGACCTCGGCGTTCGCCGTCGGAATGGTGGTCGGGGCGCCGCTGATGGCGCTCCTGGGGCGCAACTGGCCGCGCCGGCGAGCCCTGTTGTCCTTCCTCTGCGTCTTCGCCGCCGTGCATGTCATCGGCGCGGTCACCTCCAGCTACGGCCTGCTGCTCGCGACACGGGTCGTCGGCGCGCTGGCGAATGCCGGCTTCTGGGCGGTCGCCCTGGTGACGGCGGTCGCGCTGGCCGGGCCGGGCGCGAGGGCGCGGGCCACGTCCGTGGTGGTCGGCGGCGTCACCGTCGCCTGCGTGGCGGGGGTTCCTGCCGGGGCATGGCTGGGCGGCCAGTGGGGGTGGCGGGCTGCGTTCTGGGCCGTCGCCCTGGTCTCGCTGCCGGCGGTCGCCGTGATCGCGGCGGCTGTTCCGGCAGGGCGGCCGCCGACCACCCTGCCGAGCGCACGCTCCGAACTGCGCAGCCTGGCAGGGCGCGGGCTGCAGCTGACGCTGCTGGCGAGCGCGCTCGTCCAGGGCGCGACCTTCTGCGCGTTCTCCTACCTCGAACCGATCGCCACCCATGTCACCCGGTTCGGCTCCGGGTGGGTGCCCGCACTGCTCGCGCTGTTCGGGGTCGGTTCGTTCATCGGCGTCTCCGTCTGCGGCCGGATCATCGACTCGCGCCCCGTCGCGCTGACCGCGGCCGGTCTGGTGTCGCTCACCGTCGGCTGGGCCCTGTTCGCGTCGGCGGCCGGCAGCCCCGTGGCGGTGGTCGCGCTCGTCCTCGTCCAGGGGATGCTGGCGTTCGGCACCGGCACGGCACTGATCTCGCATGTGTTCCGCCTGGCGGACGGTGCGCCGACCCTGGCGGGGTCGTTCGCCACCGCGGCCTTCAATGTGGGCGGCACCCTCGGGCCCTGGCTCGGCGGGCTCGCGATCGGTGCGGGCTTCGGCTTCCGGTCGCCACTGTGGGTGAGCGCGCTGCTGATGGTCCTGGCGCTCGGCGCCGCGGGAGCCGCCCGGGCCTGCCGCCCCGTACCGGCAGCGGGATCCGGCGCACCCGCCTCCCGCCGAAGCGCCGGGTGACGGAAGCCACCCGAGCTCAGGCTCCCGGGGCGGGCGCCTGAGCCCGGGAGTGCCGGGCGGCGGAGGCCCGGAGCCCGTCCAGGGGCGCCGAGAGGCTCGGGCCCGGGCCCGGGAGTGTGCTCAGAGGTCGAGGTCGACGACCACCGGGGCGTGGTCGGACGCGCCCTTGCCCTTGCGCTCCTCACGGTCCACATAGCTGTCCTTGACCGCTGCGGTGAACGGGGCGTTGCCGTAGACGAGGTCGATGCGCATGCCCTTGTTCTTCGGGAAGCGCAGCTCGCGGTAGTCCCAGAAGGTGTACGGCCGGTCGTACTTCAGGGGGCGCGGCATGACGTCGGACAGGCCCTCCTCGCGCAGTGCCGCGAGGGCGGCCCGCTCTGCGGGGGTGACGTGGGTGGCGCCCTCGAAGAGCGCCGGGTCCCAGACGTCCTCGTCGGTCGGGGCCACGTTGAAGTCGCCGAGGACGGCGAACGGCAGCGACCCCGCGGCGTCCGCCGCCACGGCCTTCTGCAGGGCCTCGAACCACCGCAGCTTGTACGCGTAGTGCTCGTGCTCGACCTCGCGGCCGTTGGGCACGTACACCGACCACACCCGGACCGGGCCGCAGGTCGCGCTGATCGCGCGCGGCTCCTGCACCGCGTCGTACGCGGGGCCGTCGGGCAGCCCCGTGACGACGTCGGACAGGCCGGACCGGGAGACGATCGCCACCCCGTTCCACCGGCCGGTGGCGTTGACCGCGGACTCGTAGCCGAGCTCGCGGAGCGCCTCGGTGGGGAACTGCTCGGCGGTGCACTTGGTTTCCTGGATGCACAGCACGTCCGTGCCGGTGCTCTCCAGCCAGGCGAGCAGCCGGGGCAGGCGGGCGGTGATCGAGTTGACGTTCCAGGTGGCGATGCGCATGTACGTAAACCTAGCGGCTCCCACTGACAGCCGCCGGGGCGCCGCCCCTCACAGGCTCGTCGAGTCCCCCGGGGCCAGCCTGCCGTGGTCGGCACCGCCGAGGCCGCCGATCTGGGTGTCGTAGATCGGGCGGGCGAGATCGGTGAGCAACGCGTCGTGGATGTCGATGGCCCGGCGCGGCTCGACCTCACGGACGTAGTCGATGACCTCGGAGATCTTGTTCCAGGGGGCCATCACCGGAAGCATCAGGGTGTCGACGGGCCGGTCGGGCACGGTGAGCGCGTCGCCGGGGTGGAAGAGCGAGTCGTCCACCAGGAAGCCGATGTTGGTGATCCGCGGGATGTCCGGGTGGATCACCGCGTGGAGTTCACCGTGCACCTGGACGTCGAATCCGGCGGCCGTGAAGGTGTCGCCGTGCCCGACGGTGTGCACACGCCCCGGGAACGCCGCGCCGAGCTGGTCCGCCACGCTGCGCAGGGTCCAGATCTCGGCAGCCGGATTCGCCTCGAGACCGGCCCGAAGCCGCTCCTCGTTGAAGTGGTCGGGGTGCTCGTGCGTCACCAGGATCGCCTCTGCACCGACCGCGGCGTCCTGCTCCGAGAAGCCGCCGGGGTCGATGACGAGCGTGCGCCCGGCCTTCTCCAGACGGATGCAGGAGTGGGTCTTCTTGGTCAGCGTGAGCGCGAACGGCTCGGGGTTCACAGCGTTCATGCGTCCCATCCTGCTACGCGGGCGGCGTCGTTTCGGCCTGAATCACCGACTGCGCGATCGTGAAGGCCGCGCCCGCGGCCGGAATGCCGCAGTACACGGCCGTCTGCAGCAGGACCTCCCGGATCTCGGCCGGGGTGAGGCCGTTGCGCAGGGCAGCGCTGACGTGCGCGGCCAGCCCTTCCAGATGCCCGGAGGCAACCAGCGCGGTGAGTGTGACGCTGCTGCGCGTGCGCCGGTCCAGCCCCTCCCTGCTCCATACCTCGCCCCAGGCGTAGCGGGTGACGAGCTGCTGGAAGTCCTCGGTGAAGTCGTCGGAGGCTGCCGTCACGCCGTCCACCTGAGCGTCCCCGAGCACCTCCCGGCGGATCTTCATCCCGGACACATACGGGTCGGCGCGCCCCTCGGACGCCGTCTCCGGGCGCGCGGTGGCCGCGGTGATCTCCGCCACGGGCAGCACGGGGGTGGAGAGCTGGGAGGTGAAGGACAGCGCCGGAATGGCTGCCTGGGTGTCCTGCCAGGCAGCGGAGAAATGAGTGAGCAGAAGGTCCGTGACGGCTCCGGGCTGCTCGACCGGGGCCAGGTGCGAGGCCCGGGGCACGAGCGCGAGCCGGGCATCGGGTATGCCCGCGACCAGGGTGCGGCCGTCGCCGGGGCCGGTGACCTGGTCCTCCGCGCCGACCAGGACGAGCGTGGGGACGCCGATGCGGCCCAGCTCCCTGCGGATGTCGAAGGCGGCGAGGGCTTCGCAGGCGGCGATGTAGCAGCCCGGGTCGGTGGTACGGACCATCTGGACGGCCCACTCGACGATGGCGGGCTGAGCGGCGGCGAACCCGGGGGTGAACCACCGCTCCGGAGCGGTGCGGGCCATCGGCTCCAGACCATTGGTGCGGACGATCACCCCGCGCTGGCGGAACTCGTCGGCGCTGCCGAACCGGGCCGATGAGGCCACCAGGGCCAGCGAGGCGACCCGCTGCGGGTACCGGAGCGCGAGGTCGGCGCCGATCGCGCCGCTGATGGAGCAGCCCGCGTAGCCGAAGCGCTGGACACCGAGGCTGTCGAGCGTGGCAAGCAGCCGGTCGGCGAGTTCACCGACGGCGGTGGCCGGGTGGGCGGGCGCGCCGCCGTGACCCGGGAGGTCGAAGCGGAAGACTCTCCAGTGCTGGGTGAGCTCGGATATCTGGCGGTCCCACATGTGCCATGTGGTACCGAGGGAGGGGCCGATCACCAGGACTGGTGCGTCTTCTGGCCCGTCAAAGCGGTATTGCAGGGTGTTCGGGGGTGTCTCGCTCACCCGCCCGACCCTCTCATCTGTCACGAGATGTCACATCGCCGGGGTGGACCTAGCGGGGCCTGCCACGCTCCGGCGCTGCCGAGCCTGCCGACGCGAGTGATCCGCAACCAGCAGCCGGACTCGCTCTGCACTCGCCATCAAGGGTGGGGAGTTCGGTGAAGTCGGTGGTGAGGAGCGCGAGGGCTTGGCGGGAGGTGGACGGTGTGGGTGGAGCGGAGGGCCAGCGGGGTTCAGGGCTGGGCTCAGGCATGGAGGGCCCTCTTCATGAGCTTGCCCATGTCGTTGCGCGGCAGCTCGGCGAGATAGTGGACGGTGCGCGGGCGCTTGTGCGGGGCGAGCTGGGCCGCCACGTGGTCCGCGAGCTCCTTGTCCGTAGGCGGCTGTTCCGGATCGCCGGGCACGATCCACGCCACGATCCGCTCGCCCAGGTCGGGGTCGGGCTCACCCGTCACTGCGGCGTCGCGTACGGCCGGGTGCTCCATGAGGGCGTTCTCGATCTCGCCCGCGCCGATCTTGTAGCCGCCGCTCTTGATGAGGTCGGTGGCTTTGCGGCCCACGATCCGTACGTAGCCGTCCGGGTCCCGTACCGCCATGTCGCCCGTACGGAAGAAGCCGTCGGCGGTGAAGGCGTCGGCGGTGGCGTCCGGCCTGTTGAGGTAGTTGAGGAAGAGGTTCGGGCCGCGTACCTGGATCTCGCCCACCTGATCGGGTCCGTCCGGGAGTTCGCGGCCGTTCTCGTCGACCAGGCGCAGGTCGACGCCGCGCAGCGGTACGCCAACGGTGGCCGCCCGGGGTTCGCCGTCCGCGCGGACGCTGGTGTTCATCAGCGTTTCCGTCATTCCGTACCGCTCGATCACCGCCCTCCCGGTCGCGGTCCGGATCCGTTCGTGGTCGCGGGCCCGTAGCGCGGCGGACCCCGACACGAGTAGCCGCGCTCCCGCCAGCGCCCTGGCCAGTGCGGGGTCTCTGGGCAGTTGCTCGGCGATCCGGTGGTACATCGTCGGTACGCCGAAGAGCATCGTGGCCCCGGCACTCAGCTCCTTGGTCACCCCGTCAGTGCTGAACCGGCCCAGGTGGCGTACCGATCCGCCGCGCCGCAGCGGGCCGAGGATGCCGAGGATCAGCCCGTGGACGTGGAACAGGGGAAGCCCGTGGACGAGGACGTCCTGCGAGGTCCACTGCCAGGCGTCCTCCAGGGCGTCGAGAGTGCTGGACAGTGCGCGACGAGGCAGGACCGCGCCCTTGGGCGGGCCGGTGGTGCCGGAGGTGTAGACGATCAAGGCCGGATGGTCGGATGCGGGTTCGGGCCTGGCGCCCTCGTGGGCCGTGGTGGCCGTGGTCTTGATGTCGATCCGGACCAACTCGTCCAGCGCGAACGGCAGCCTGTCACCCTGCCCTGCCAGAACCAGCGCCGGCTTGCTGTCGCTGACGATATGGGCGAGTTCCCGCTCGCCGACCTTGGGGTTGAGCGGGATGGCAGGGATTCCGGCGAGCAGTGCCGCCACCACGCCGACCGCCGTCTCCAGGGTCGGTGTCGCCCAGACGGCGACTCTGGGAGCCTGGCCGAGCAGTGCGGCCAGAGAGCCGGCCGCCTCGGCCAGTTCCCTGTACGAGAGCGTGCGCTCGCCGAAGGTCACAGCCGGCCGGGACGAACCTTCAGCCAGGGCAGGGAACAGGGGCGTGGTCCGGTGACTCACTTTTCGTACTCCGATTCATGGAACTCGGGCTCGCGGAGCGCCCGCGGTCATCAGTCGGCGGGCGGGTCCATGGACCGCGGGCAGGGCCTCCTGGCGCGTGTCACCCGAATCCGGGTACCACCAGGACCACCCAGACGATGGCGGGGACCGCGGCGACGATGACGCCCCCGTAGATCATCAACTGCCGGAAGAACCGCTCGCGGTCGACATCCGGCGCGGCCGCCAGCACGAGGGCACCGTTCGTGGAGAAGGGGCTGACGTCCACGACCGTCGCCGACACGGCAAGCGCGGCGATCATTCCGACGGCACCGATCTCGCCCTGCGCAAGGAACGGGACGGCCAGCGGGATCAGGGCGCCCATGATGCCGACGGAAGAAGCGAAGGCCGAGACGATGGCGCCGACGTAGCAGAGCAGGAGGGCCGCGAGCAGGGGTATGCCGATGTCGCCGACGCCCTCGCCCGCCCACTTGATGGTGCCCATTTCTTCCATGACGCCTACGTAGGTGATGACACCGCAGATGAGGAGCACGGTCGGCCAGGCGATCTCGCTGACCGCCTTGCGGCTGGTGGCCGGCCAGACGGCGCTGAGTGCGACGGCGAGCGTCACGGCGGTGAGGCCCGCGTCGAGGTCGAAGCCGAGCACGGCGACGACCAGGGCGACGAGGGCGATGAGGGTGGCGATACGGGGCGGGGTGAGGCGGTTCTCCTCGTCCGACTCCGAGGTCGCGCCCTTGCCGCTGTCGTCGCCGGTGCTGCCGGCGTCAGCGCGGTGGCGGGCCAGCTTCAGACCGCCGAACAGGACGAAGACGACGGCCGCGATGATCAGGTTCGCCACCAAAGAGGCGAGGAACAGGGCGGCTTCATTGCCCGGGAGGTTCTCGCGCTCGACTATTCCGTTGACGATCGAGCCGTAGATGCTGATGGGCGAGAACCCGCCGCCCTGCGCGCCGTGGACCACCATCGCGCCCATGAGGAGCGGGCTGATGCCGTAGCGCGCGGCGAAGCTGAGCGCGATCGGCGCCACGATCGCGACCGCGGCCGGGCTGACGGCGCCGATCGCGGTGAGGACGCCGGTGATCACGAACATCACCCAGGGGATCAGCGCGATTCTCCCGCCGACCAAGCGGATGGAGGCATGCACCAGCCAGTCGGTGGTGCCGTTGGCTCGGGCGATGGCAAAGAGATACGTGATGCCGACCAGGACGACGAAGAGGTCGCCCGGGAATCCGGCGAAGATGCCGTCCGCGTCGAGGTCGGCGACGAGTTCACCGACGCCGAATGCTGCGGCGAAGGCGAGCGCACCCATGTTGATCGAGCGGGTGGTGGCGATCACGAAGACCACCACGAGGACAAGGATCGAGATCAGTTCCGCGGACATCGGGGGCTCCCCGGGTGCAGGATCGGTCAAGTGGCTCAGCCACTTGGTCGATTGGGTGACCCACAGAGTCGGGGGCGCGTTCATCCTCGTCAAGGGGGTGCGCGCACATTGGCTCAGCCACTTGTCCACCCCCGCTGCTACGCTGCGAATATCCACGGGAGGGGGTGGCCCATGTCCGAAGCACTGCGACCCCTGGGGCGCACGCGCCTGTACGAGCAGGTCATCGAACGTCTGCGCACCTACGCCGCCGAGTCCGGCCTCAAGTCCGGCGACCGTCTCCCGCCCGAGCGCGAACTCGCCCAGCGCCTCGGCATCTCCCGCGCCTCGGTCAAGCAGGGCATCGTCGTCCTTGAAGTGCAGGGCCTGGTCGAAGTACGCCACGGCGGCGGCACCTACCTCGTCGGCGACAGCCTCGACGTCGCCGAGCCCGTCGAGCAGCTCGTGGAACGCCGGCGCCGGCTCCCCGACGTACTCGAGGCGCGCGAAGCCATGGAGACCAAGCTCGCCGAACTCGCCGCGGAACGCCGCACGGACGAGGACCTCGCCGCGGTCCGCGCCGCCCTCGACTTCATGGCGCAGGAGATCGAGCGAGGCGAGCACGGCGTCGAAGGCGACCGTCGCTTCCACGCCGCCGTGACGGCAGCAGCACACAGCACGCTCCTCGCGGACTTCATGCGTTCGATCGCCGAGCAGATCACGGAGTCGCGCCACGAGTCACTGCGCCAACGGGGCCGCCCCTCCAAGTCGTTCGCGCAGCACATGGCCATCTTCAAGATGATCGAAGCAGGCAACGGCCGGGGTGCCGCCGCGGCGATGCGCCGCCATGTGCGGACGGTCGCGAAAGTCCGGCTCCTCGACTGGGATCCGGAGAGCGAAGAAGGCTGAGGCGGCCCGACCCGACAACCGGCGCGCGGACCGCTCATCCATATCGCCCAGGCCGCACCGGACCAGGACAGCCGGAACCTCCGAGCGTCAGTCACTCCCCGCAGAATCCCCGCTGCTGACGAGGGGGGAGCGAGGGACCCCTCGCCCAGACCGTGCCGGGATGCGGGGTGCCGCCGCGCACGCTGTCCACGGTGCCCCCTTGAGAACGATCCGTGGAATGGAGCCCGCACCCCGACACAGCCGGTCGCCGGCCGGGCGGAAGCCGCACTCATGAGTACGGCACGGGGTATCCGGACCCGCTCGCCACGGTTCGGTTATGCCGGTCGGGGTGCTCGGCCCCGGGGAACGAACTCAGGATGCCTTCGGCTGCTGGATGCCGCGCAGGAGCAGGTCGATCAGGCGACGGGGGTCATAGCGGGGGTCATGGTCGGGTGCGATGCAGAGGTTGCCGATACCGCGCATGAGTTCGTAAGGCTGGATCCCGTCCTGAATCTCTCCGGCCCCGGCCGCAGCACCGAGCAGTTCCTCGGCCACGGGCAGTAGATGCTCGAGGAAGAACGTGTGCAGTGCACCGAAGCCACTGCTGTCGGGCTGCTCCGTGTGGGCCAGTCCGTGCTTGGTGACGAGGAAGTCAACGAACATGTCGATCCACTGCCGCAGCGCCTCCAAGGGGGAGTCGTTGTTCGCGAGCAGCTGCGGGCCCGCCTCGGCACACTCCTCGACCTGGTGACGGAAGACGGCGACGACGAGGTCCGGCCGCGTGGGGAAGTGGCGGTAGAGGGTGCCCATACCGACGCCTGCTCTGGCCGCGACCTCACGGACCGGCGCGTCGACGCCGGATTCGACGAACACCTCCGCGGCGGCCGCAAGCAGCTTCTGCCGGCTGCGCACCGCGTCGGCCCGCGTGCTCTGAGCCGCATCCGATCGGGGCTTACCCGTCGTGCTCACCACATTGTCCTTCCGTGCGCCGCCACTACGGCGCGGTGCTGCGTTTGCGATACGGAGCAATGCTCCGTATCGTGAAATGGAGCAAGGTTCCGCTTCGGGTCTCAGCTTAGCCGACCCGGACACCCTCACCACCTTCGCGCCGCATACCGGTCGGTATGCGACAAATCTCCGAAGAGAGCGTGCGTCATGCCTGAGTGGACTTCCATCGCCGACACCTACCTCCACCCGACCGCTCCGCCCGTGGTGTCGGTCAGCCCCATCGCGCTGACCGTGCCCGGACGCCCTCTGGACCTCGAAGTCCGTGTCTCCGCGCCCCTGACCGGGACCGACCTGCCGGTCATCCTGCTGTCGCACGGCCACGGCGGGGCCTACGGCCTGTCCTCACTCGACGGCTACCTCCCCCTCGCCAAGGTCTGGGCGGCCCGCGGCTTCGTCGTGATCCAGCCCAACCATCTCAGCGCCCCACGGCTGAGCCGCCTGGTCGGCGATCGGCCCGAAGCGCCGCTGTTCTGGCGCTCCCGCACCGAGGACATGAGCCACATCCTCGACCGGCTCGACAAGATAGAGCAGGCCGTGCCGCAGCTCGCCGGGCGCATCGACCACAGCAAGGTCGCGGTGGCCGGCCACTCGCTCGGGGGCTTCACCGCCGAACTCCTCCTCGGCGCCCGGATCACCGACCTCGACACGGACGAAGAGGTGAACCTCCTGGAGCCCCGGATCACGCAGGGCGTGCTGATCGGCGCGACCGGCCGGGGCGGCGACACCTTCAACGGGTTCGCGGCCGCCCGGGTACCGGTCTTCCGCACCATGAACCTCACCACGATGACCACGCCCGCACTCGTCGTCGCCGGTGACAAGGACGACTCCCAGCACTGGACGACCATGGGCCCGGACTGGCATGCCGATCCCTACCACCTGGCCCCCGGGCCCAAGACTCTGCTGACTGTCTTCGACGGCGAGCACCTCTTCGGCGGGATCCAGGGCCACGACAGTGTCGAGACCTCGGACGAGAGCCCCGACCGGGTCGCCGCGGTCGCCGAACTGACCTCCGCCTACCTGCGCACCGCGTTCGACTCCGACAACACCGCCTGGCAGACGGCGCAGGACGCACTCGCCACGGGCCCCGACGCCTTCGGCCACGTCGAATCCAAGTAGTCACCGAGACCCCCACCCCGAGGGCTGGACAACCAGCCCACCGAGAGGAGCGCATCCCATGCAGAAAACTCGCGTAGCCCTGGTCACCGGCGCGAATTCAGGTATCGGCCGGCAGGTGGCGAAGGAACTCGCCGGACACGGCTACACCGTGCTCGTCGGCTCCCGGGACCTGGGCCGTGGCGAAGCCGCCGCGGCCGAGATCGACGGGGACGCCCACGCGGTGCAGCTCGACGTCACCGACGAGGCGTCGATCGCGGCCGCCGCACAGCGCATCCGAAACGAGTTCGGCCGCCTCGACGTGCTGGTCAACAACGCCGGCATCTCGTTCGTCGGGGACGCCGACACCCCACTGGAGGAGCGTGCCCGCCAGGGCCTGCTCACCGAGGTATCACCCGACGTCGTCCGCCAGTTCTTCGAGACGAACGTCATCGGACCGATCGCACTGACGCAGGCGCTGCTTCCGCTGCTCCGCGAGGCCCCGGCGGCACGGATCGTCAACGTGGGAAGCTCCGGCAGCTCACTCACGCTGAACGACGAGAGCAACCCGCAGCGTTCCATGTTCGGTATCTACCCGACCTCGAAATCCGCGCTGCACGCCGCCACCCTCGGATTCGCCACCGCCCTGGAGCCGACCGGCATCAAGGTCAACGTCGCAGACCCCGGCTTCACAGCGACCGCCCTCAACAACTTCCAGGGCACCAAGACCGTGGAAGAAGGCGCCCGGCACATCGTCAAGATGGCGCTCATCGGACCCGACGGCCCGACGGGCACCTTCTCCGGCGACGACGGTCCCCTCCCCTGGTAACAGACCCAGCACCCCGCACCCGCACCGGAGGATCTCCATGAACGACCCCATGATCGCCCTGGTCACCGGCGGCAACAAAGGAATCGGCCGCGAAATCGCAGCCCAGCTCGCCGAACTCGGCCACACCGTCCTGATCGGTGCACGAAGCATCGAGCGCGGTGAAGAAGCCGCCGCCGAACTACGCGCAGCAGGCGGCGACGTCACCGCCATCGCCCTCGACGTCACCGACCCCGCCTCGGCATCCGCCGCTGCCGAGAGCATCCGGTCCCGCTTCGGCCGCCTCGATGCACTGATCAACAACGCCGGTATCAGCCACCAGCCCGGCGCCGACTTCGCCGGGCAGGTGCCCCGCTCCGCCGACGTCGACCACGTCCGCTACGTGTTCGAGACCAACGTGTTCGGTGTCATCACCGTCACCAGCGCGTTCCTGCCGCTGCTGCGCAACTCCGACAGCCCGCGGATCGTCAACGTGTCCAGCAGCGCCGGCTCCCTCGCGGCGATCTCCGACTTCGCCAACACCGATCCCATCGCGCTGGGCTACGTCCCCTCCAAGACTGCGCTGACCGCGGTGACCCTGATGTACGCCCGTGACCTCGCCTCCGAGAAGATCCTCGTCAACGCGGTCTGCCCCGGATTCGTCGCCACGGACCTGAACAACCACCACGGGACAGGGACTCCGCAGGACGGTGCTCGCCAGGCGGTTGCCATGGCCACCATCAACGCCGATGGTCCCACCGGGACCTTCACCGACGTCAACGGCCCCGTCGCCTGGTGACCGCGAACCCATCGGCCGGATTCTCGACCACTGCGAGGAAAACAATGCACATTCTTGTCACCGGTGCCACCGGATGGATCGGCTCCGCTCTCGTCCCCCAACTCATCGCCGCAGGCCATCAAGTCACCGCAGCCACGCGGTCCGACACCGCCGCGGACGCGGTGCGAGCACTCGGCGCCGAGCCCGTCCGGGCAAACCTCGAGGACCCCGACTCGCTGCGCCGTGCCGCTGAAGCAAGCGGCGGGGTGATCCACCTCGCGTACCGCCACGACGTTGCGTTCACCACGGACCCGGCAGGCGCGGCCGAGACGGAATACAAGGCCGTGACAGCCATGGGTGAAGCCCTCGCCGGAACCCAACGGCCCTTCGTCGTGGCCGTCGGCCTCGCAGGTCTCGCCGAGGGGCAGGTAGCGAAGGAAACCGACCAGGCAGTTGCACACGGGCCTGCGAGTAGGCGCATCGAGGCCGTCGAGCATGTCCTCGGTCTCGCCGAGCACGGGGTACGGTCATCCGTTGTCCGTCTTCCCCCGACGGTCCACGGCACGGGCGATACCGGGTTCGTTCCCCAGCTCATCACCCTTGCCCGTGAAACCGGGCAGTCGGCCTACGTGGGCGCGGGAAACAATCGCTGGCCCGCAGTGCACCGCAAGGACGCCGCCACCCTCTTCCGGCTCGCGGCCGAAGAAGCAACCGCCGGCACAATCCTGCACGGAGTCGCCGAGGAAGGCGTAGCCTTCCGCGACATCGCCCAAGGAATCGCAACCGTCGTCGGTGTCCCCACGAGGTCACTCGACGCGGACGCGTCGGCCGACCACTTCGGCTGGTTCGCACGGCTCACCGGCGGTGACTTCCCGACATCCAGCGCGCTCACGCGTGAGCGCCTCGGCTGGGCGCCGTCCGAACCAGGCCTGCTCGCCGAGCTCGCCGCTGGTAACCACCCCTCCTGACGCCGCCGGAAGTCGTACCGCGGCGACGAGACTGGCGAGCAAGGCGGCCGGCATGCGCCCCCGGGCTGACAGCATCGAGTCAAGACGACAGCCGGAACGGTCCGAGGCACGCTCACTGGCCAGATCGCCTCGTTCGTCGAAGGCCCCTTCGTCTTCGACGACTTCGCCCTTCCCAGCACTCGAGCCCTCATCGGTGCACAGCCGCCGCCGAACGTCATCACGGCTGTGCACGGGGCTCGGGCGTCTTTTGCCACCACCGGCGACCCCGCTCGATTTTGGAGCATCAACCGCCGGATCGCATCTCCCTTTCCAGGACGGCGCGGAAGGTGTGTGCGGGCCGGCCGGTGAAGCGCTGGACGGTGTCGGTGACGCGGTCCTCGGCTCCGTCGGCGATGGCACGGTCCATGCCGGCCAGCATCGAGGCGAACTCCAAGGGCATCTGCGCCGTGAGGCGGTCGCGCATCTGCTCGCAGGACAGCCGGTGGTGTTCCACGGGGCGGCCGGTGACCTGGGCGAGGATCGCGGAGACGTCGTCGTAGCTGAGCGCTTCCGGTCCGGTGAGGACGAGATCGGTGTTGGGGGCCTGTGCGTCGGTCAGGGCGTGGACGGCGACGGCCGCAATGTCCTCGGCGTCGACGAAGCCGACCCGGCCGCTCCCGGCCGCGGTCCAGATCGCGCCCTCTTCCCGGATGCTCACGGCGTGCGGGTGTGCGCCGGTGAAGTTCTGCATGAACCAGGAGGGTCGCAGCACCGCCCAGTGGTCGAACAGACCGGGCAGCTCCTGGTGCACCTTCCCCACCGCCGGGCCGCCCCGGGGAACGGCCGAGGCGCTGAGGAGCACCGCGCGTCGCACGCCGGCGGTGCGGGCCTGTCGGAGGAAGGGCAGCATGACCGCGGCCGGGTCGGGGTCGCCCACCGGCGGCAGAAGGTAGACGCGGTCGGCTCCTTCGAGGGCGGCGGCGTGGGTCCGGGGGGCGTACCAGTCGAAGGGGACCGACTCCGCGCCGGGGACCGGGGCGGCGTGCCGGCTCGCGGCTCTGACGCTGTCGCCTGCCGCGGTGAGCCGCGCGGCGATACGGCTGCCGGTGTTGCCGGTCGCGCCGGTGACCAGCGTGGTTTCCGTGGTGGTGATCATCGGCTGCTCCGGTTGAAGTCGGTGCCGGGTGCGGTGACGGCGAGGGGGTTCCAGTAGTCGCGGTAGGAGGTGATGTAGCCGTCCCGGACCGTCACGACGGCGATGTAGGTCATGTCGAAGGGGCTGTCGGTCTCCACCAGGCGGCCGACGCCTCGCATCTCCACCACGATGACCTCCGGGTCTGCGGTCTGGTGGATTCGCAGCTCGGGGAAGTCGTGCAGATCGATGTGGTCGGGGTAGTGCCGCATGTACGCGGCGACGGCCTCCCTGTTCTCCAGGTGCCTGGGCCAGCCCTCAGGGGCGAAGGGGAACTCCATGGAGCCGTCCTCGGCCCACAGGGCGATCCATCCGGGAATGTCCTTGTCCAGCAGCAGCCGCAGGCTGTGGTGGTAGACCTCCGCCGGTGAGGTCGGAGGCGTCGGTGCGGTCATGGGGTTTCTCCATCTCGTAGAATACGGACCCTGGGTCCGCTTTCGACGATACGGACCGTCGGTCCGCTTTGCAACTGGAGGAGACCATGACCGAGCGCAAGCCCCGCAAGGACGCCGCACGCAACAGGGAGGCCGTCCTCGCCGCCGCCGACGCCCTCTTCGCCCGCGGCGAGAGCCCCGAGGACATCACCATGGCCGACATCGCCACAGCGGCCGGCGTCGGCAAAGGCACACTCTTCCGGGCCTTCGGCGACCGACCCGGCCTGCTCCGCGCGCTGTACGAGGCCCGGCTCGAACCGGTCAGAGAGGCCGTCGAGGCCGGCCCGCCACCTCTGGGCTCCACCGCCCCACCGCAGCAGCGCGTACCCGCACTGCTCGACGCCATCCTCTGCTTCAAACTCGACAACCGCCGCCTCGCGCTGGCTCTGGAGGAGAGCGGGACCGGCAGCCCGTACCTGGCCGAGCACTACGGATGGTGGCACAGCCTGCTCCGGTCCGTACTCGAGCAGGCCACCGTCCCGGCCGACAGCAGCTTCACCGCCCACGCCCTGCTCGCCGCCACCCGAGCCGACCTCGTCGAGCACCTGACCGGACAGGAACGAGTGCCGCGCGAAACGATGCGCGCGCAACTGGCGGCCTTCACCGCCGCCGTCCTCGACTCCGGCAGAGCATCCCAGAAGCACTGAAATGAGTGTTCCAAGTGCAACCGCACCCGGAGCATCAGTACGGGAGAGGCCTCACCGACCTGCCGAACACCGAGCCCGACCTCGTCGGACAGCGGCACATACGGCGGTCCGATTCCGCTCGCGACCATGGTCAGCGGCGGCCCTCACTCCCGCTGCGCCTACGAGTCCACGCGGGCGCTCGTGGTTCTGGTAGTTCCGCACTTGGCAAGCCCTACACGGCGTCGCCGATGCGGCGGTCCATGGAAAACGTGGCCTCCACAAGACGAATGCCCTGCTGAATTGATCTTCAGCAGGGCATTCGAGCGAGCAGCCGATCGCTCGGCTCCTTCGACGCTTCACCGCTTCGACATCACCCTCGGCTGTGTTCGAAATCCAAAAGGGTCCACCGAATGGCATCCGGCCCAAGCGCCTGCAGTCCACTGGTCGAATGCGGCGCGCATCTCCTCCGCCGCCGACATCTCCCCGACATTCCCCCACTTACCCTTGGGTAGCTTATCGAAGTCAGCATTCCAGACGGGGCACAGGCCGTCGGAATCATGAACGAGCACTGCCCCTTTTCCAGCCATCACTTAGTACGCGTGAATGTCTGCGACGGTGAGGTTGCATATCGTCTTGAGTCGCGAAAACGCATGGTTCTTCCGCACTCGCACGGTGGTTTTTGTCGCTGCACAGAAGGGTCATACCCGAACTGGGCGTTTCCGCCTTGACCCGCCCCTGCCCTGACGGGCTCCAGAACGGGTGCCCGTTGGTCGCCGTGAGCTTCTCAGCGCCGGCTTGGGTGGCGCGCGTCGGCGTCAGAGCGTTGAAGCGCTCGTCATCCGTTGTGACGATCTTGCGAGTGACTACTCGAACAGTCACCTGCCCGGTGACTGGATTGGTGGCGGCTTGCGAAGTTCTAGACACCCTCCTTCACCAGTAGGGTGTTATATGATGAATTGTCAACTTATTCACATAGCATCCCGCCCATGATCAGAACCCGCATCGCCAGAAGCGCCACGATCGGCCTCCTCGCAGGGCTTACAGCCACCTCAGTCATGACCGCCGAAGCGCACGCAGCAAGCTCGGCCGGCAAGGTCGTATCCCGTATCGGACAGAACGCCCGCTCGATGCCCACCACGGCCTCAGTCGCCACCGGCTTCTACCGGAGCGGCGCCCGTGTCCAGCTCGTGTGCAAGGTGACCGGCCAGAACGTGAACGGCAACAGCACGTGGTACAAGACGCCCAAGGGTTGGCTCAGCGCCCGCTACACGCAGAACCTCGGGCCGGTCTCAGTCTGCTCGGACAACGGCGGCAAGGTCGGTCCTCCCGGGCCCAAGGGGGATAAGGGCGATGAGGGCCCCAAGGGGGACAACGGAGAGGCAGGGCCGCAAGGCCCGAAGGGCGAGCCCGGAAAGACCGGTCCGCAGGGGCCTTCCGGTCCCGCAGGTCCACAGGGAGAGCCGGGCAAGAACGGCACCGGCACCAACGGCGTCAAGGGAGACCAGGGAGACCCTGGCCCCGAGGGGGCCAAGGGCGATGTAGGCCCTGTCGGGCCTGAGGGAGATACGGGAAAGACCGGCCCTCAGGGCCCCGCAGGGCCCCAGGGTGTCGCTGGAGACACAGGCACTAAGGGCGACACCGGGACTGCTGGTCCGGCTGGTCCGGCTGGTCCGGCTGGTCCTGCTGGTCCTGCTGGTCCTGAGGGGGACAAGGGCGACGCGGCGCAGTTCGAGGCTGTCGACGTCTCCGGCCAGGAAGGTATCGCAGTGCCTGACGCACGTCTCGTGCTGACAGCACAGTGCCCGGCTGGATCTCAGCTCGTGGACCGCTACCTCGAAGGCTCCGGAGGTAACGACAAGGTCGCTTGGACGGCCAGGAACGTGGATGACAGGACCGTCGAGTTCTCTGTGACCAACGATGGTCCTGGTTCTCAGGCGGTCCGAGCTCATGTGACTTGCCTCGTGCCGGTGAGCTGACCCCACCAGACGACGAGCCCCCGGGAATTCGCCGATGACCGGGGGCTTCGTCATACAGCGAGCCGGCCAGCACTCCAAGTCACAACCCCGGCAAGCCAGGCTCTCGAACCCATGCAGCCGGCCCGTTGCCGACATGAGACAAGACCTGGCCGGTGCCGCCGGCCAGGTCGCCGGGCGAATGCCCGTGCGGGCCGCGAAGAAGGCCACTCAAACGCGGCGAGATCGCGTACAGGAGTGACGGCCTCTCCCTGACCAGCCCGCCGTTGGGCCGTCTACACGCAGGCTCCGAGGCACCTGGACCACCGAGACCAAGCCGTGTGAACAGCGTCGAACCGGACCACGTGGGCGCCACAAGACGGTACTGCCCTGTGCCATGTGGTCCCGAGGGAAGGGCCGATCACCAGCGCTGGTGCGTCTTCTGGCCCGTCCAAGCGGTAGTGCAGGGTCTCTGCCGTCGTCTCACTCGCCCCTTCAGGCTCCCGTCTCTCACGACCGCGCGGTATGTCCGCCACCCGGCCCATACGCTCCGTCCCACACTGCGGCAGCTTCACGCAGATCCACCGCACGCGGCCGGTGCCCTGACTGCCGAGGCGCCGGGGACCGACGCAGTCGCGATGACCGGGGCCGTCGTCCCCGCCCTGATATGCCGTATGTCATGCCTCCGCCGCGCCCGCCGGAGGCTCCTCGAAACCTCATTCGCCCCAGGGGTTTCGAACGTCGGCGATTCGGCCAACTCGCCAGTCCCGCGCCCGGCCCCGTAGCGGCGCGCACCCGCCCGCTTCGTTGCTGCACAAGGGCGCCTGCACGTCCGAAATCGAGCGCGTTCGATTCCTCGTCGGCGTCGTTATGCCGTGCACTGCCGAGCCGTCCGGGCGAGGCGTCAATCCCCGCAGGAGGAACAGGTGACCGTGACTGCCGCCTCGACCGAACCCCCCGAGACACCTCCCCCGCCACCCCCGGCCCCCCTTACCTACAACGGCAAGCACGGCAGGAACCCCCTGGCAGATGCCGGCTTTGGCGCTATGTGCCGCCGTCTCCCGTCGGTCCTGGGACACACCGCGCGAATGGCATGGGCCGTCGGCAGAGCAGCCGCTCTGCTGCTCCTCGCCTGCCAGCTCGTTACCGGCATCGCGGCCGGCGTCGTCCTCGCGTTCACCGCACAGGCCATGACCCACATCCTCGGCAACGACGAGGTGTCCGAACGGCTGCACGACGCCCTGCCCGCCCTGATCGTCGTCACGGCCGCGGCCGGCGTCGCACGGATCAGTGGCGCCCTGTCCTCCTACGCCAACGGCCGGATCACGCCGCGGCTGATGACCCAGGCGGACGTGGCTCTGGTGGCCGCCGTGTGCCGGGTCGAGTCCTGCGCCTACGGCCAGGACGGCTTCAAGGACAGGCAGGAGGCCGCAGAGGTCGGCGTGACGCGTACCTCCATGATGGTCCAGGACGCCCAGCGATTCATGTCCGCCCTGATCCGCATGATCGCTGCCAGTTCCGTCATCACCGCTCTCCACCCCCTGATGCTGCCCCTGCTCCTCCTGGCCGTCATTCCCGCCGGCGCAGGGGCGGTACTGTCCGCGCGGGTCGACTACGAGACCCACTACCTCAACGTCGGCGACCGCAACGTCCGGGCGCTCATGCGGTCGTGGGCCACCTTCTCCCGCCACGGGGACGAGGTCCGGGCCAACGGCATGACCGGCTACCTCATCTACTGGTACCGCGCCCTCTCGGACCGCATCGACCAACGCACCCTGACCGCAGCCCCACGCCAGCTGCGCATCACTCTCGCCACCAGCGCCCTGGGGGGCGTCTTCCTGTGCGGCACCTGGGCCACGCTCGCCTGGCTCGCCGCCACCGGTCGCGTGGAGCTGCCCATCGCCGCTACGGCCGTCGTCGCTGTCCAGACCACACTCGCTGCCCTCAGCAACGTCGTGATCTACGGAGCGGCGCTGTTCCACACCTCGCTCTACCTGGCCGACATGCGCGCCTTTCTCGACATGGCCGACGAGTTGGCCCCCAAGCGGGGCGAACTGACGATCCCGGAAGCCGTCGAGGAGATCAGGCTCGACGAAGCCGTCTATCAGTACCCCGGGAAGGACGGACCCGCCGTCGCGGGGGTGTCGCTCTCCCTGCGTCGAGGGGAGATCCTGGCGGTCGTCGGCGAGAACGGCTCCGGAAAGTCGACGCTGACCAAACTGATCACGGGCATCCTTCTCCCCGACAAGGGCCGCGTTCTCTGGGACGGCATCGACCTGGCCCGAGCCGATCCCGACGCCGTGTGGAGCCGGACCGCGCTCGTTCCGCAGAACTTTGCCTGCTGGCCCCTGCGCACCCGCGAGAACATCACCCTCGGCCAGCCTCGTACCTACGACGACGAGGCCGTGTGGGAGGTCGTCGACGCCGTCGGCATGCGTGACGCCGTGGAGAAGTTGCCCCAGCAGCTGGACACGCTTCTCACCAGGGAGATGTTCGGCGGAGCCGAACTGTCCGGCGGTCAGTGGCAACGCCTGGTGTGCGGGCGAGCCCTGTATCGCCGGACGCCCCTCCTGATCCTGGACGAGCCGACGTCTCAGATGGACGCCCGCGGGGAGCACGCCCTCTTCCTGGAAATCAAGCGGATCGCTGCCGACCGCATGACGATCGTCGTCACCCATCAACTCGAGAACACCCGCCTCGCCGACCGCGTGCTCGTCATGGAGGACGGCCTCGTCATCGAGCACGGGACGTACGACGACCTCGTCGACGGCGGTGGCTTGTTCGCCGAACTCGTCGCCCTGGCCAAGGACCGCTGACCGCTGACCGCTGACACCGTACGAACCCTCCGCTACGGGTACCGTGTACGGCCGCCGAGCCGCGGTGCGTGGAGACCGCGCTCGACGGAGGCCCGCATCCCCAGCTCGAAGACCAGGCTGGACAGACGGTAACGGCCCTGTACCCGGACGAGCAGGCGCGCGGCCGTCAGATCTCCGAGGGTGCGGTGCAGAGTGCTCCTGGGCAAGCCGGTGCGACGCTGCAACTCGGCGAAGCCGAGGGTGGTGTCCTCGACGCTGAACGCCCGCAGCACGGCAAGTGCCTTGTTCAGCACGCCGCTCGGTGCGGCCTCGCCCACGCCTGTCTCCACCGCTCGCAGCCGCGCGTGTCCCCCTGCAGGTCATGGCCTGCCCAGCGCGGGCCACGGTAACAGCCGGTCATCGACCGGCCGGCGACGGAGCAGGCCGGCGCCGCCGGCTGCGTGCCGGTTCCCGACGGCCCTCGGTGCGGAGTATGCGGCTTCCGATTCGGGCCGCAGCGGCGCGGTCCCGTCGACGTCCACGAGCGGGGCACCGAGGCACGGCGGCGGCCCGGTGGCGCCCTGTGCCGGGCGTCAGACCGCGGGCCGGATCGCCACTTCCAGGTGGTCGAGACCCCGCAACCCGTTGTTGATGAGGGGGCGGCGTTCCAGTATGTCGAAGCCGGCTACCCGGTCGGCGAGCCTTTCCAGCAGCGCGCTCATCTCCAGCCTGGCGAGGTGCATCCCGACACACACGTGCTCTCCCCGTCCGAAGGCGAGGTGGTCCGAAGGGCGGCGGGTGATGTCGAAGCGCGCGGGATCCGGGTAGTGACGCTCGTCGCGGTTGGCGCAGGCGTAGAGCAGCGCGACCCGTGAACCGGCGGCCAGCGGAACTCCGCCGATCCGGTGGTCCTCGGTGAGTACCCGGCTGAACTGGGGCGCCGGGGTCTCCAGACGCAGCGACTCGTTGATCGCGTGCGGGATCAACGAGCGGTCCGCGCGCAGCAGATCCCACTGGTCCGGGTTCCGGGCGAACAACGCGACCGCGTTGGTGATCGCGAGGATGGTCGTGTCCAGGCTGGGGGTGACGTAGTCGAGCATCATCACCGGGCACTTCTCGTGCGGGATCTCGCCACGGTCGGCGGCCCGGTAGAGCTGTGCCGCCCAGCCGTCGGGGTCGATCTTCCCTGGCACGGCGTCATTCATGGCGAAGGCCATGAACTCCTCGACGGCCGGCCCCGCCGCGGCCGCCCGGGCGTCGGCGGGCCCCTGGGTGTTCCAGATGGCCGCCGCCCACTCCAGCATCTTCTCCCGCCCGTGATCGGGCAGCCCGACCAGGTCCGACACCACGGTCATGGGCAGGTACTCCGCCAGTTCGGTCACCACCTCGAACCGGCCCCTGCCGACCAGCCGCTCGACGACCCGGTCGGCCTCGGCCTCGATCCGCGGAGTCACCTCGCGCATCCGGTCCGGCCGCAGCGGCCGCCCCAGCACCGAGCGCATCGCCGTGTGCTCCGGCGGATCACTGCACAGCGTGATTCCCTCCAGTTGGGCGTTCATGTCCGGATCCACGAACACCCCCCGCGCCGACGAGAACGTCTGCCAGTCCATCAGCGCGGCGCGCACCTCGTCGTACCGGGGCAAGGCGTAGAGATCGTGGCGGGGCAGGTACACCACCGGCCCGAGAGCCCGAAGTTCGGCATAGATGTCGTACGGGTCGATGCGCGCCGATTCGGTGTAGAGGTCGACGTCACTGGTGGGTATGGGGGACAACGGGGCTCCAGGAGACGGGTGAAGCGGATTCCGCGGCGGCCGACGCACCGGCTGCCGCGCGGGAGCAGGGGCCGGCACACGGCCCCTTCGGACTGGTTGCGCCAAGCCCTCGGTCAACTGCCCTTGGTGACGGGCGTGCTCGTCCAGTACGGCGATCGGCCCGCGAAGCCCAGCAACCGGTCCAGCGCCGGGGCGTCCGGGCTCACCGGCACCTCGGGGGCGAACGGCATGCCCGCGCCGCCCCGGTACTCCGGTCCGATCCGGTCGGCCAGCAGCGCGTGCGCCTGCTCCGACGCCGCGGGATCGGGCTGCCAGGCCTGACCGGTGGCGCGGGCGAGGTCCCAGCCGTGCACCACGGCCTCGGCCAGCAGCATGCGCAGCACCTCGTCACCGGGGAACGTGCCGCCCAGCGCGGGCACCCGCACGGAAACCGCTTCGACGCCGTCCGCCAGGGCGGCACGCACGGCCGCCGACAGTTCCCCGATCGCCGCGACCAGGACTTCGGCGTCGTCGGGACCGGTGTAGGCCCGCGGATCCGGCCGCCGGTCGCCGTCGGGGTCGGCCAGGACGACGGTGAAGTACCCGATTCCGCCGAGCAGATGCCGGCGGAGCGAGACCACGTCGAGACCGGCGCACGGCGTCGGCGCCGTGTCCTGCCCGGGAGTCGTCGCACCGATCACGCGTGCCAGCTGGTCCAGGACGGGGAGCACCGGATGAGATGACATCAGTTCCATTTCGCTCGTCGGTATGAACACCGGCTAGGGGAAGCGGAGGTGTTCCGCATGCCGTAGCCGGTGCGGCCGGTTGCCCAGTATCGGACCGCCGCGTCTCCGGCCCGGCACCGGCACCCGCCGGCAGCCGGCGCGGGGCACGGGGCGCACTCACGCCACCCGGGGAAAACCCTCCCGCGCCGGGGAGTCCTTCGCGTCGGTAAGAACTGCGTACGGCTGCGTACGTCGAGGCCCTGCCGCATCGGTCGGCAGGTCTACGTGATTTACGCTGACGCGAAGGGGCCGTCCAGCGCGGGACGGTGTCCCCATGAAACGACGCACAGCGCTGAAGGCCCTCGGGTTCGGCATCGGGGGCGCAGCCGTCCTCACCGGCGGTGGCTACGGCATCTACTACGCCGCAGCGAAGCAGGACACGGTCGGCAAGATCGCCTTCGACAAGGCCCTGTCGATCCCGCCGCAGGCAGAGTCGACGATCAGCTCGTCGGGTGTCCGGGTCTTCACGCTCGGCATCCAGTCGGGCCGGACCCGGTTCAAGGCCGGGGCAGCCACCCGCACCTGGGGCGTGAACGGCACGTACCTCGGTCCGACCATCCGCGCGCGGCGCGGCGAGCGGGTCGAGTTCGCGGTGCACAACGGCCTGGATCAGGAGACCTCGCTCCACTGGCACGGGATGCACCTGCCCGCGACCATGGACGGCGGACCGCACCAGGTCGTCCCGGCCGGAGAGACCTGGCAACCGCGGTGGACGATCGACCAGCCCGCCGCGACGCTCTGGTACCACCCGCACGTACACGGCTCGACCGCCGACCACATGTACCGGGGCCTCGGCGGACTGTTCATCGTCGACGACGAGGGCGGCCAGGCGTCGAAGCTGCCGTCCGAGTACGGCGTCGACGACCTCCCGATGATCGTTCAGGACCGTGCGTTCGACGGGGACAACCAGTTCGAGAAGCGGGTGCCGCTCGGCGGCTCGCTGGGCGTGATCGGTGACGAGGTGCTCGTCAACGGCACGATCGGTCCGTACGTCGACGTCACGACCGAACTCGTGCGGCTGCGGCTGCTCAACGGCTCCAATGCCCGCCTGTACAACTTCGGGTTCTCCGACGACCGGACGTTCTCGCTCGTCGCCACCGACGGCGGTCTGCTCCCCAGACCGTGGAACACCGAGCGCCTGTATCTCTCGCCGGGGGAACGCGCCGAGATCGTGGTCGCCTTCAAGCCGGGAGAGCGGGTCGATCTGCGCTCCTGTCCGTCCGAGTACGGCGGCACGCTGGGACGGCTCGACGGCTTCGACGACCGCCTCGACATCTGCCGGTTCCGGGCCGCGGCCACCCTGTCCGACAACGCCGAAATCCCGGCCTCGCTCGGGGCCGCACCGGACCTCGCCGGCGAAAAGGCCGCGCAGGAGCGCTCCTTCGTGCTCGCGTCGGACCAGATCAACAGCCGGTCGATGTCGATGGACCGCATCGACTTCGGTGTCCGCGAGGGCACCGTCGAGGTGTGGGACGTGGTCAACGACAACGGCTACCTGCACAACTTCCATGTCCACGACGTGCAGTTCCAGGTGCTGACGGTCGACGGCGGGAAGCCGGAACCACACCTGCGCGGCTGGAAGGACACCGTCCTGCTGGCCCAGGGAAAGCACTACCGGCTGGCGATGCGCTTCCGCGGCCACACCGACCCGAACACTCCGTACATGTACCACTGTCACCTGTTGCAGCACGAAGACGACGGAATGATGGGCCAGTTCGTCGTCCTGGGCGAGGGCGAGAAGGTCGGCGTCGTGCCACAGGCGCACCACCACTCCTGACATCCCCGCCACACTGACGGTCGCAGGCACACTGACCGTCGCAGGCACACTGACGGTCGCAGGCGCACTGACGGTCGCAGGCGCACGCGTCGTGCGGCGGTTCCGACGGCGCCCGGGGACGAGCCTGACGATCCTGGACCGTGGCTCGATGAACTACGCGCTGTAGCCTACGCGCTGTGCAAACGTCGGCTCCTCCTCACGGTCCGCTGCTCGGCAGGCAGTACGAGACACAGCGCCTCGGCGAGCTGATCGGCGCCGCACGGACGGGCAGGGGCGGCGCTCTGGTCCTGCGTGGTGAAGCGGGGATCGGCAAGAGCACGCTGCTGGAGTACGCGGAAGGGGCGGCGTCCGGATTCCGCGTACTGCGCGCAGGCGGGTCCGAGCTTGAGGCGGAGCTGCCGTTCGCCGCACTGCACCAGCTCTGTCTTCCGGTGCTGGGGCACCTGACCGAGCTGCCCGCCGAACACCGCCGGGCGCTCCGGATCGCCTTCGACCTGGAGTCGGGGACACCGGACGCGTTCCGCGTCGGCCTGGCGACCCTCGGGCTGTTGACGGCAGCGGGTCAGGCGCGCCCGGTGCTCTGTGTGGTCGACGACGCGCACTGGCTCGACGCGGCCTCGTCGAAGGCGCTGGTGTTCCTCGCCCGGCGCGTCTCCGCCGAGCCGGTCGCGATGGTGCTCGCTGTCAGGCTGCCGTGCGAGACAGCCGGGCTCGATGCCCTGCCGAGCCTGGGCGTCGACGGGCTGAGCGACTCCGACGCACGGGCGCTGCTCGCCGCACGGAGCCACGAGACGCTCGACGAACAGGTGCGTGACCGACTCGTGGACGAGGCGCGGGGCAACCCGCTGGCTCTGGTCACCCTGCCGAGAGCCGGCGGGTTCGCCCCGCCGCGGCTCGCGTCGGTGCCGACCCGGGTCGGACACGAGTTCCGGACCACGCTCTCCGGTCTGCCCGCACAGGCGCGACTCCTGCTCACGATCGCCGGCGCCGACCCGACCGGCGATCCCGGGCTGCTCTGGCCCGCCGCGCGCAGTCTGGACATCGACCTGCCGAGTGCCGGTGCGGCCGCCACCGCCACCGGACTGGTCGAGTTCGGAACCCGTGTGCGCTTCTTCCACCCTCTGGCGCGGACCGCGGCGTACGACGCCGCCGCGATGAGCGAGCGGCGGCTGGCCCATCGAGTACTCGCCGACGCCACCGACCCGGTCGCCGACCCCGACCGGCGCGCGTGGCATCGCGCCCAGGCCGCCGCGGTCCCCGACGAGGAAGTCGCCGCCGAGCTGGAGCGCTCGGCGTCCCGGGCCCGGGCGCGTGGTGGTGCGGTGGCCACCGCCGCCTTCCTCGAACGTGCGGCGGAGCTGTCGCCCGACGCCGCACAACGGACCGGGCGGACTCTCGCGGCCACGCGCGCTCACCTCGACGCGGGCACCACCGACAGGGCGGCCACGCTGCTCAGGACAGCCGAGAGCTCGGATCTCGACACATTCCAGCAGGCGGAGACCGAACTGCTGCGGGGCCGGATCGCCCTGGTCCGGGCCGATGACAGCGAGGGCCCGGCGTGGATGCTGCGCGCCGCGCGGCGGCTCGCGCCGCTGGACCCCGAACGCTCCCGGGAGAGCTACCTGGAAGCGCTCGAAACGAGTCTGCTCGTCGGACGCGCGAACGGTGTGACGGAGCGGGTCCTCGCCGAGGCGAAGGCCGCGCCGCCACACCCACCGGACATCCTGGACGCGCTGGACACCCTCGCCTCGGACGGGCACCGGGCGGCCGTGTCCCTGATCAGGGAGGCCCTCGACGGGGCGGAGGGTCCGTTGTGGATCCGGCACCCCGCGCTCGCGATCATCCTCGCGGCCGAGCTGTGGGACCCGGACACCCATATGCGCATCATCGAGTGGCTGCTGAAGTACGGCCGTGAGTCGGGATCACCGCTCACCCTGCGGCTCGGTCTCGCGCAGGCCGCCTCCGCCGCCGCGCTCACCGGCAATCTCGACGAAGCGATGGCCGCCATCGCCGAGGAGGAGGCCATCGCCGACGCGACCGGCGCGCCTCCGGTCATCTACCACCGTCTGCAGCTGGCGGCGATGCGCGGACGCCGTGAGGAGGCGTCCGCACTGTTCGAAGCCCTCATGGCGACGGCCACCGCCACGGGACAGGTGGCCTCCAACATCCACTGGGCGAGCGCCGTGCTCAACAACGGCTTGGCCCAGTACCGGGAAGCACTGGCCGCCGCACGACGTGCCACCGCCGACGGGGAACTCTTCACCGCGGGGTTCACCCTGCCGGAGCTGGTGGAGGCCGCCGTACGGTGCGGCGAGCACGCCGCCGCCGAAGCCGCGCTGGCCTCGCTGACCGAACGCACCGAGGCCTGTGGAACCCCCTCGGGCCTGGGGATCGCCGCCTACGCGCGAGCGCTGGTGACGGGATCGGAGGACCACTACCGGGAAGCGACAGACCGCCTCACCGACTCGCCGATGCTGCCCTACCGGGCCAGGGCCCATCTCCTGTATGGGGAATGGCTGCGGCGGCAGGGCCGCAGGCAGGACTGCCGGCCTCATCTGCGCACCGCGCACGAGCTGTTCTCCGGAGCCGGGCTCGAGGCGTTCGGCCGGCGCGCAGCCAACGAGCTGCGCGCCACGGGCGAGACGGCGCGCAGCCGCACCGAGCACGCCCGCGACCAGCTCACCATGCAGGAGCTGCACATAGCGCGGCTGGTCGCCACCGGCGCGACGACGAAAGAGGTGGCCGCCCGGCTGTTCCTCAGCCCGCGAACCATAGACACCCACCTGCGCAACATCTACCGCAAGCTGGGCATCAACTCCCGCAGGCAGCTCAGGGACCGGCCCGACCTGCGGCCTGCCGCGCAGGCCGCAACAGGTGCGTTGCCCGGCTCAAACGCCGTGTACTGACCGTCCTCCGGGGGCCGGCGGCAGGGCCGCTTCGGTCGGATGCAGCCAACGTGCCTGATGAAAGCGGGTGTTCGGGGCTCGAATCGGCCCGATATGCTTCGCGGAAGCTGACCCGTCCGAGGGAGTGGTGCATGTACGCCCAGGGAAGCCGAGCACAACGAAGCGCACAGGACGCCGGGCGGCCGGTGTCCACGCGCGGACCGCGGCCGGGAACCCGTCCGCCGGGCTCCGCAGCCCTGCTCCCCCTCCCGCACGCCGCGGGCAACGCCGCGGTCGTCCGGGCCCTCGCGCCCGTGATCCAGCGGACCGCGGTGACCGACCCGCGGACCAAGCAGTCCGTGGAGACCGACGGCCTCTCCCCCGAGCAGCGCGTCGTGCTCGCGACCCAGCTGCTGCGGGCCAAGAAGGCCAGGGAGCTGGACCGTCTGCGCGCCGCGCACCCCGAGGAGCGGGACAGCCTGTCCGAGCAGGCGCTGCGCGCCATCATGCCCCGCTACCGGGACCTCCACCCGGAATCCGAAGGCGACTCGGAGAGCGAGGACCCCAACGTCTTCTACCGCACGCTCCGCTCCGAGGAGCTGCCGCTGCGCAACGGCCTGCGGCCGCCGATGGACAGCGATGTCACCAAGTCCGCCGCCGATCACATCCGCGCCGGCAGCAGGGCGAAGGTGAAGTCGTCCTGGGTCTCCTTCACCCGCAGCCTGAAGACAGCCGCTGCCTGGGCCGCGGAGAACGAGTCACGCATCGCCAAGGTGAAGCTGCCCCAGGAAGCCAGGGTCACGGAAGGCAGGGTCTATGACACCACCGACCCCGAGCAGCTCGCGGCCGTCTTCGGGAACACCGGCGGCAGCGCGGAGAACTTCGCCAAGGCGTCCCAGGAGGTCGTGGTGAAGGGCGGGCTCGACGCGGAGACCGTGCTCCGGGTCTTCAAGGCCAAGTACCTCTCCCCCGAGCAGTACGAGCAGTACAAGACGGGCTCCGCCACGGACTCCGAGCTGTACGCCGTGGTGCGCACCCGCGCGAAGGTGACCGAGAACAAGCAGAAGCTGGCACCGAAGCCCATCGGCGTCTACAGCCACCAGGAGACCGAACTCGCCGCCCCCAAGCGGAAGAACAGGGACGGCACCCCGGAGAAGGACGAGCGCGCCAACCGCGCGCGGGTCGCCTCCTGAGGGCCGCCCGGCAGTGACGCCCCCGTTCCGCCCCTCCCTGAGCCACAACTGTGCGCCGCAGCCGGCGAACTACTCGCAGGCCTGCGCCTGCGCCACGGTGCTTCCGCGTACGAGCAGCCGGTGCGCGATCGTCAAAGTGGCCGCGGGCACCTGGTTGAGCGGGCTGTAGATGCGGTCTGCCAGGCACTGCAGGGCACGCTGGGCGATCTGCCGTTTGTCGGGTGAGACGGTGGTCAGAGGCGGGTGACTGAACCGGCCGTCCTCGACGTCGTCGAATCCGACGACGGCCAGCTGCTCCGGCATGCGAACGCCTCTCAGATGCGCCACATGCATGGCGCCCAGCGCCAGTTCGTCACTGAACGCGAACACGGCGTCGGGGACGGTCTCGCCGCCGAGAAGTTCGGTCATGGCCCGGGCACCGTCCGCCCGGTGCAGTGAGGCCACGGCTCGCTCCCATTCCGGCCTGGGCGCGATGCCTGCCCGTTGCAGCGCTCTGCGGTAACCCTCGGTGCGCTGTTGTGCGGTGCCGTTGCGCAGATGCGGCTGAAGCCCGATCGCGGCGACGCGGCGCCGTCCCAGCCCCAGCAGATGAGTGGTCGCCTCGTCCGCGGCAGCCACGCTGTCCACCGCCACATGATCCGCCTTGCCCCGGGAGCTGCACTCACCGAGCAGCACGATGGGCAGGGTGTGCGCGGTGGCGGTCAGCTCTTCGGCTGCCAGCGCCCAGGGGCTGATGATCAGTCCGTCCATCACCCGGCCGCTGTCACCGGTCAGCAGCCGTCGTTCGAACTCGGCGTTCCCCTGCGTCTGCTCGATGATCACGGTCCACGAGCGGCGACGTGCCTCGTCGACCAGGAGCCCGGCGAGCTCTCCGAAGTAGGGCGAGTGAAGCTCCGGCACGGCCAGCCCGATGATTCCGGTGCGGCCTGCCCGCAGGCTGCGGGCCGCGAGGTTGGGCCGGTACCCCAGCTCGTCGATCGCCTCCTGTACCCGCCGGCGCGTATGCGGCGAGACCCGGGCGGATCCGTTCACCACGTTCGACACAGTGCGCGCCGAGACCCCGGCACGGGCCGCCACTTCCTTCAGACTGCTGCTCATTCGCCCATCGTGGCATGCCGTGCGGGGCGCGAATACATCTCGCCGCAGCGTATTGCAACGTTGAAATCAACGATGCAACATAGGGGCGACCCCATCCCAAGGAGGACGCATGAGCCCGCACCCGTACCCCGGAGTCACACCGGCCGACCTCGACGTCGATGTGTCGTCCGACGTCGACGCTCTGTACTCGGACGGCATCACAGCCCGCAAGGGCGCCTTCTCCACGGAATGGGCCGACCGGCTCCGCGAGGACATCAAGGTGGCCTTCCGGGAGGCTTCCGCGCGGCCCGGGGGCGCGGTCGGACGCGGCCCGCACCGCTACTACGTGGAAATACACCCCGAGCAGTTGCGCGGCTTCGTGGACCTTGCCGACGACCCGTGGGTGCGGTCGGTCTGTACCGCCGCGCTCGGCCCCGACTACCGCATCGTCGAGCTGGGCTTCGACGTACCGCTCGAAGGCGCCGTCAACCAGCCCTGGCACCGCGACTTCCCCATGCCGGAGGAGACCCGCACCGAGCGCCGGCTGACCTCCCTGGCCTTCAATGTGACCGCTGTGGACACGGAGAGCGACATGGGCCCCTTCGAGATCGCACCGGGCACCCAGTGGGACGAGAGTCCGGAGTTCGGGCACGGCATGTTCCCGCCCCGCTCGCACTACTCGCGCTACGAGGAGCGGGCGGTGCGCAAGTTCCCCCGGCGCGGCGACATTTCCGCCCGCACCGCGCTCACCATCCACCGCGGCACCAAGAACATGTCGTCGAAGTCCCGCCCCGTGCTCGTCCTGGGCGTGGACGGTCCCGAAGCCGCCAACGGCGACCGGCACGACACCGCCGTGACCCGGGCCTACTGGGAGGCGCTTCCGGAGCGCGTCCGGCTCCACCTGGACTGTGCGGTCGTCGACGTGCTGGAGCCGGTGACGCAGAAGCACACCATCGAGGGCCTGGTCATGGGCGATGCCTGAACCGGCCCCCGGCACGGCAGGCGGATCGGCCGAGGAGCAGCCGGCCGCGTGACAAAACGCTCCTACCGGGACGCGGTCGAGTCGCGGACCACGAATTCCATCGGCTCTGTGTGCCGGGTCGCGGCCGCCTCGGTGCCGTTGGCCAGGGCGTCGAGCAGCGCCTGGGTGGCATGCCGGGCGACGTCGTACATGGGCTTTGAGGCAGCCCGCGGCCATCAGCTCGTCGAGGACGAAGAGCGCGCATGAGTTCCACAATCCTCCGGCGGATCGGCGCGGTGACACTGCTGCTCGGCGGGCTCACGGTGGGCCCCCTCGGCACCGGCTCGGCGGCGGAGGCCGGCAGCGTGCCTTCCGCCGGCACGGTGGAGCAGTGGCGCACGCTGGAGCTCCAACTCACCGCGCACAGCACCTACCCGAAGCCGTTGGAGGACGTCCAGGTGAACGCGGTGTTCCGTGGCCCGGCGGGGCAGACGCTCACACGGCCCGCGTTCCGGGACGGCGGGTCCACCTGGAAGGTGCGCTTCGCGCCGCCCACCACCGGCCGCTGGACCATGACCACCTCCGCGACCAATCCGGACGACACGGGACTCCACGGCGTCAGAAGGGCCGTCCGTGCCGTCCCGTACTCCGGGAATCAGCCGATCTACCGGCACGGATTCCTGAAGCCCAGCGCCGATGGCCACTACCTCCGCCACGCCGACGGCACCCCCTTCTTCTACCTCGGCGACACCCACTGGATCCTGCCCCACGAGCGCTTCGACACCTCCAACGCGCCCGGCGTGACTTCCCAGTTCCGGTCCGTCGTGGACAAGCGCGTCCGGCAGGGCTTCACCGTCTACCAGTAGCCGCACGGCGCGTCCGACCAGGGCGCCGAGACACACCACGGCCCCGACGAGGAGCAGGTCGCGGGACCTGACCGACGGATTCCAGGCCGAGGACCTGCCCGGGTTCGCCAACCTCGACCGCAAGTTCGCCTACCTCGCGGACAAGGGACTCGTCCACGCGAACGCGATGATTGCCTGAGCCGGGCAGCCGGATGAGTTCCCGCAGTCCATGACCCCGGAGTTCATGGCCCGGATGGGCCGCTACTGGGACGCCCGTTACGGCTCGTATCCGGCGATCTGGACGGTCGCCCAGGAGATCGACAACGACTTCTACGGCCGATACGCCGATGAGGCCATGAAGCCGTGGACCTCGGCGGCCGAGGCACTCGACCGGGCGGACTCCTACGACCAGCCGATCATGCCGCATCAGGAGGACGTCAGCAGCACCACCGCCGACAACTCCCGCTTCGCGTCCGAGCCGTGGCACACCGGTTTCGCCTCGCAGTGGCAGCAGACCGACGGCTGGGACCGGAAGCTCGCCGAGGAGTACTGGAACTCCGGAAAGCCGACGCTCGCCTACGAGACGCCCTACGAGGACTTCTGGACCGACGGACGGCACGCGCTGAGCGCCCTGTACAAGAGCTACCTGCTCGGCATGCGCGGCTACGGGTACGGCGCCTCGGGACTGTGGAACGACGTGTACTCCGCACCGGGTGAACCCCTGGACGCCGGCACCGAGTACGAGCTCCCCGCGCGCTACCAGTGGTGGCACACCGGCGCCGACCGTCCCACGGCGGGTCAGCTCGGCCACGGCACGGAGTTCTTCACCTCCCTGCAGTGGTGGAAGCTGAATCCGCGTTTCCACGACAGCGACTGGGCGGACTTCGGCGACAACGAGGACGCCTACCTGGCAAGCGACGGCAACGCGACCTACGTGGCCCTGTTCGCCGACGGCACGGACCGGACCGGGACCCTCAAGGGACTGGACACGTCACGCTCCTACCGCGCGTCCTGGTTCGACCCGCGCACCGGCGACCGCCGACTGATCGACGGCCGCTTCGAGATCGCTTCGGGGACGTGGGCAGCTCCGCCCAAGCCCTCTTCGGAAGACTGGGTCCTCCTGGTCCAGAAGCATTCCCGGTAAGCCGGTCCGGCCCGGGATCCGTCCACGGGTCCCGGGTCCCGGGCGCCGCCGTCGGGCGTCAGACCTTGACGCCCAGGCCCCCGTACACGTTGATGTCGGCGTCCGTGACGTCGTTGATGTCCTGGTACCGGACCTTCTCGATGTCTTCGAGGCTCGCCAGGTAGGACTCCTCGGGCTGTTCGGGGACCGGGGCCGCGTGGTCCGGGCGCCAGTGGTGCACCGGGACGGTCCCCGGGGCGGCGAGCTCCAGCCCGGCCTCCGTGAAGAACCGCCCGAAGTCCTTGCGGTTACGCAGCACGAACGTGAATCCCCGCTCCGTGTAAGTGCGTTGGACCGCTCGGATGTTCTCCGGGTTGAGATCATCGGTGAGGTGGGTGAGAACGAGCCGACTGCCGGCGGGCAGCGCGTCCACCAGTTCCCGGACGATCGGATACGCCTCCTCGTCCTCGATGAAGTGCAGGATCGCGACAAGGCACAGCGCGACGGGCCGGCTGAAGTCCAGGGTCCGCGCGGCCTGTTCGAGGATCTGCGCCGGGCTCTTCAGGTCGGCGTCGACGTAGTCCGTACGTCCTTCGGGACCACTGGTGAGCAGGGCGCGGGCGTGGGCGAGGACGACCGGGTCGTTGTCGACATAGACCACCCGTGTCTCGGGGGCGGTGCGCTGAGCGATCTGGTGCACGTTCTCCGCGGTCGGCAGGCCGGTGCCGATGTCGAGGAACTGACGGATGCCGTCGTCCTCGACCAGCGTGGTGACCGCGCGCCGCAGGAAGTCGCGGTTGTGCCGTACGTCGAGGTAGCCGCGCGGGTTGGCGGCGAGCCCGGCGGCGGCCGCGTTGCGATCGGCGGGATAGTGGTCCTTGCCGCCGAGGAAGACGTCATAGACGCGGGCCGGGTGCGCCTTGCTGCTGTCGATCCGCCTTCTCAGCTCTGCGGGATCCTGGCTGAGGGTGTCACCGGACATGTGCGCCTCCTGACAGTGCAAACCGCGGTCGTGGTCAACAACCTAACGCCCGGACCGACGTGGCGGTGCCCGCACCCTCCCGGCGCCTTCGCCCGCCCCGCCGGCAGAGGGCGGGCCGGCGGACCGGACTGCGCCGGGGCCCCCGCTGGTAAACTGGGGTGCACGCTTCGAAACCGTTGGGGCCCGTACCGAGGGGTACGGGCCCCGGCGCGTTCCGGCGCCAGACCGAGGAAGGTTCCCCCATGAACGCGAAGCCGCCGGCCCCGGAGGGCGGACACACGACGCCGCAGACGGCTGCCACCGGTCTGCCGCCGGTCGAGTCGTTCGAGGCGCTCGGGCTGCCGCCGGAACTCAACGCGACGCTGACCGGCCTCGGCGTGACAGAGCCCTTCCCGATCCAGGCGGCGACCCTGCCCAACGCGCTGGCCGGCCGTGACGTCCTCGGCCGCGCGCGGACCGGATCCGGCAAGACGCTTGCCTTCGGGCTCGCGCTGCTGGCGCGGACGGCAGGTGCGCGAGCCGAGTCGAAGCGGCCGCTCGCACTGGTTCTGGTGCCGACCCGGGAGCTCGCGCAGCAGGTGAGCGACGCGCTGGCGCCGTACGCCCAGGCGCTGAACGTGCGGCTTGCGACGGTGGTCGGCGGGCTGGCGATCAACCGGCAGGCGGCGGTGCTGCGGACCGGCGCCGAAGTGGTCGTCGCGACGCCCGGGCGGCTCGCCGACCTCGTATCGCGGCGGTCCTGTGATCTGCAGCAGGTCCGGATCACGGTGCTGGACGAGGCGGACCAGATGTGTGACCTGGGGTTCCTGCCGCAGGTCTCGGAGATCCTGGACCAGGTCCGCCCCGACGGACAGCGGCTGCTGTTCTCGGCCACGCTCGACCGCAATGTCGACCAGTTGGTGCAGAACTATCTGCACGAGCCGGCAGTGGCCTCGCTCGACCGGGTGGCGGGTTCGGTCACCACGATGGAACACCATGTGCTGAACGTCCACCCCGCCGACAAGTACGCGACCGCGACCGAGATCGCCGCGCGGGACGGCCGGGTCCTGATGTTCCTGGACACCAAGGCCGGCGTGGACCGGTTCACCCGGCACCTGCGGGCCGGCGGCGTGCGGGCCGGCGCCCTGCACAGCGGGAAGTCGCAGCCCCAGCGCACCCACACGCTCGCACAGTTCAAGGACGGCGAGATCACCGTGCTGGTGGCCACCAACGTCGCGGCGCGAGGCATTCACATCGAGGCGCTCGACCTCGTCGTCAACGTCGACCCGCCGGCCGACGCGAAGGACTACCTGCACCGTGGCGGGCGTACGGCTCGCGCCGGGGAAACCGGGAGCGTGGTCACGCTGGTCACCCCGAACCAGCGGCGGGACGTGAACCGGATCATGACCGAGGCCCGGATCAGGCCGACTGTCACCCAGGTGCGCTCCGGCGAGGAGAAGCTGACCGCCATCACCGGGGCGAAGCGCCCGCCGGTCGAAGGGAAGGGCAGCGGAAACGCCCCCTTCCGCGGCATGGGCACCCGTCCGGGCCGCCCCAAGGAGTCCCGCAGGACGGCCGACGCCCGCAGGACGGCGGAAGCACGCGCGGCGGCCCGGGTGCGCAAGGGCCGCTGACCCGGACGGGCCGCACACGCGACCTGCCGCGTGGCACGTCGGCCCGGTCCGTACGCGATTGTCGAGTAGGTTTGCCGCGTGGCGCATCAACAGCCTGCGGTGACCGCCGGCGCCCCGGACGTCCGCGCCGAGGAGAACCGGCTGCGCAAGGATCTCGGGTTCTGGGGTCTGACCGCGATCGGCTTCTCCAACATTCTCGGCTCGGGCTGGCTGTTCGCCGCCATGTACGCCGCCCAGACCGCCGGCCCCGCCGCGCTGCTCTCCTGGGTCGCCGCCGGTCTGCTCTGCGCGCTGATCGCCCTGGTCATGGTCGAACTCGGCGCGACCAGGCCGGAAGGCGGCGGCACGGTCCGCTGGCCGCTGTACGCGAACGGCCGGCTGGTCGGCACGGTCGTCGGCTGGTCCGTCCTGCTCTCCGTGGGCGGCACCGCGGCCGAGATCAGCGCGATCATGCAGTACGCCGCCCACTACGTGCCCGGGCTCTACCACGGCGGCCGCCTCACCGCCTCGGGGCTGGGCGTCGCCGCGGCGCTGAGCGTGCTGCTCACCGCGCTGAACTGGTTCGCGGTGCGGATGTTCGCGCGCGTGAACAACCTGGTGTCGGTGTTCAAGGTCGTCGTCCCGGTGCTCACAGTGGTCGCGCTGTTCCTCTCCGGCACCCACTCGGGCCGTCTCACGGACCACGGCGGGTTCGCCCCGTACGGCTACGCGGCCTGCCTCACCGCGCTCGCCGGCGGCGGGATCGTGTACTCCGTGAACGGCTTCCAGGCTCCTCTGGACTTCTCCGGAGAAGCCCGCAATCCGCGCCGCAACGTACCTGCCGCCGTCCTTGCCGGAATCGGCCTCGCGGTGCTGGTCTATCTCGGTCTCCAACTCGCCTTCCTCTACACGGTGCCCGACTCACTGCTCGCGCACGGCTGGCAGGGCGTCAACTTCGAGTCGCCGTTCGGTCAGCTCGCCCTCGTCCTCAACCTGCAGTGGCTGGCCACACTGCTCTACGCCGACGCGGTGGTCTCCCCCGGCGGGTCCGCCTACGTGGGTGTCGCGATCGACGCCCGCCACACCTACGCCCTCTCGAAGAACGGCCTGCTGCCCCGCTTCTTCATGCGCATCGATCCCCGCTCCGGCATCGCGCGCCGCGCCCTGGTCCTCAACCTCGCGGTCATCATCGTGTTCATGCTGCCGTTCGGCGGCTGGCAGGACATCGTGAGCGTGATGGGGGACATGTACCTGATCATCTACGCGGCCTCGGCGGTGGCCGTGGCGTCCTTCCGGGCGCACGACCGGGAGCGTGGCCTGCCCCTCGCGGACGGCCACATGCCGGGGGTGCACTGGATCGCACCGGTCGGTTTCGCCGTGGCGACCGAGTTCGTCTACTGGTCCGGCTGGCACGACCTGCGGCTCGCCCTGCCGCTCGTCCTTGCCGGTGTCCCGCTGTTCCTGCTGCAACAACGCAGGACGGCGGGCGGCCCGCCGGCCGTGGAACTGCGTCAGGGCGCCTGGCTCGTGTTCCACCTGGCGGCGCTGACCCTGTTGTCGTGGCTCGGCACCTTCGGTGGCTCCGGACATCTGCCGGCCCCGTACGACTCGGTCGTGGTGGCCGTCGTCGCGTTCGCGGTCTTCGGGTGGGCGGTGCGTTCGGGCGCCGCCCACCTCCGCACGGACCCGGGCGCCCGCGCCCACGACCCCGGATCAGCACCTTAGGAGCAGGTCGTGCGAGCGCCGGCGACCCGGGAGCCCGGTTCCGCGCCCTGGTGCAGCCGGACGCGGCGCCGGCCGACTACGAGCGCGACATGTGGCGGCGTCGTCCGGATTCCCCGGCGGAGGTCAGCCCGTCAGGCCGCTGATCGCGTCGCCGATGTACTTGGCGCCGAGGACGATCAGGACGGTGGTCATGATGGCCGCGTTGCGGGCGGCCATCCATTCCTTCCATTCGCCGAGCACCTTCGCCGACTTCTCGCCGCCGAGAAGGTAGACGCCGAGCGGCAGCGCGGTGCACAGGGACGCGATCAGCACCATGAGAACGGCCGCGACCGTCCTGCCGCCGGGCGAGGCCGTGCTGGAGGCGATGGAGACCGCTCCGCCGACGGCGAGAACCAGGTTCTTGGGGTTGGCGACGGCGAGCGCGGCGGCCAGGCCGGCGGCCTTGCCGGGTGTGAAGGTGTCAATCGCCTTCATCCAGCCCGGAGACTCGGACGCATGCCCCTCCCGCGGCCGGCCCTTCCACTGCTTGATGCCCATGAGAAGGAACAGCACGCCGAGCCCCAGCTTCAGCCACAGCGTCCAGGAGGCCGGGCCGTCGTCACCACCCGAGGCATCCCCGCCGGAACCGGCGAGCACCACCACCGTGACGAGCACGGCCAGCGACACCACCCAGCCCGCCGTGAAGGCAATGCCGTTGCGCCGGCCCCTGGGCGTGGCCAGCATGAGAATCACCGCGATCAGCGGCAGTGGGCTGATGGCGATGCCGACTGCGGAGGCGAGCATCTGTCCGATGGCGTCACCCACGACGGCCTCATCCCCTCGCTACGATGCGCGGCAGCTGGTAGGTCCCGTCGAGGACGGACTGGCCGGGTGTGTAGAGGCGGATCATCGGCCGGAAGTCCCCGGCCGGGGCGGGCAGCCAGTTCGCCGCCCCGGCCGGGTCGTCGGGCCGTTCCCGCTGGATGACGACGGTCAGCGATCCGTCCTCGTCGTACACAAGGCCAGGGGTGCGGTCGCCGAGCGAGTACCGGCCGACCGGGTTGTCGACGAGGTAGTAGTCGGGGGTGCTGTACATGGTCACCGACCAGAACGACTCGACAGGCGGTGGCTGTTCGAAACGCAGGGTGTAGGAC